>CAXTCO010000036.1:0-14949 GCA_964242255.1 uncultured Caulobacteraceae bacterium
CCCGCGCGTAGGGCCGCCGCCACGCCGCCGCGAGCGCCAGCGGCGAGAGCGCCAGGGCTGCGGCGGTCTGCAGGTCGCGGCCGCCCAGGCGCTGCGTGCGCCACTCCTCGGCCAGCTGGTCGAGCAGCCGATGGTTCAGCTGCAGGCCGCCCAGGGACTTCACGGCGCTCGACAGGGGCAGGGCCGCGCCGAAGGTCAGGACGTTACAGGCGACGTAGACGCCGCCCACCGCCGCGGCGACGCCGAGCGCCAGGGCGCGGGTATGCCTGCGCAGGGGGGCGAAGGCGACCAGCGGCAGGACGAACACCGCCGCGTCGATGCGGGCCAACACCGCCAGGGCGGCGGCGAGGCCCAGGCCGACGCCGCGCCTCCAGCCGTCGTGCGCGGTCGGCGCGGCCGCGGCCATGGTCAGCGCCGCGCAGGCGGCCAGGGCGGAGACCTCCATGCCCGTCAGCGCCATGCCGGCGATCCAGCGCCCGTAGGCGCACAGGAACAGCACGACGCCGAGCGGGGAGCGCAGCCCGGTCGCGCGCAGCATCAGCGGGAACGCCGCGGCGACCGCCGCGACCTCGATCAGCTGGGTGGCCAGGAAGGACGGGCCGACCAACAGGTCCTGCAGCACCAGCACCGCCTCCCACAGGGGATGGTAGCCGTTGGTGAGCGACTGGCCGTCGAAGGTGGAGACGCCCGTGCGCGCGATGTGCGCGGCGATCACGCGGTAGTACTCCGCGTCGTCCTCCGGGAGCATGGGCCGTCCGTGCCACACGGGCCCGAACACCGCCGCCAGCAGCGACAGGGCCAGCACCGCGGCGGCGGCCCACGGCCAGGCCGGGGCGAGCCCGACGGGGGACGGCGAGGCCGCCGCGGGCGGGCGGGCGCCTCGCGCGCCGGGGAAGGCCAGGGTCACGGAGGCTCCGGGGCGGCGACGGACGGCACCCGCCTCGCGCGGCGGGGTGAAAGAAGCGTGCACGCGGCTGCGGCCCCGCGCTTTCCCCTAGGCGTGCGTGTTGATCGCCGGCCCCGCGAAAGGATCTCGCGGCAGCAGGAAACCGACCTCGCGCCGCGCGAAGTCCACCCACACGCGGCGGAAGGCGCGCATGACGTCTATGCCCAGCATCAGGGCGGGCTCGTTCTCCAGCCGGTAGAGGCGGAACGTGTGCAGGTCGGCGTAGATCACCGGCACGCGGCGCAGGTGCACGCCGCCGAGCACCAGCTCGGGCGCCTCCTCGCTTTCGCCGTCCACCGTCTGGCCGGTGGCGCTCTCCAGCACCACGGGGTGGAGCGCCGCCTGGGTCGAGCGGGCGCGCCGGCGGGCGGCGAGCAGGTCGCGCAAGGCGCTGTTGCCCACGGTGTTCTGCGCGCCGGAATCGAGCACCACGTACAGCGGTCGGCCGCGCGCGCTCGAGTCCACCAGGATCAGCTTGCCGAAGCGCGACCTTCCGCGGACCACGATCTCGTCCGGGTCGCGGGCGAAGCCGCGGGAGCGGCGCAGCTCCATGATGCGCCGGTCGAAGTCGATCTCCATGCGCTGGTCGGCCAGGCAGTCGAGGCCGATCAATCCCAGGCCGCCCAGGTGCTCACGCGGCAGCAGCGGCAGGCGCGCCCCGGTCAGGCGCACGGCGCCCGCCTCCACCCGCTCCACCCGCGTGCAGGCCGACAGGCGGGCGCCGGCGATCCCGTTGACGTTGACGACACCGTCCTGCGGCAGGTCGAGGGCGCCGGCGAGCTCGGTGGAGATCACCGTGTGGTCCGCCCCCGTGTCCACGGTGAAGGGGAACGGGCCGCGGCCGTTGACGCGCACGGCCACCCGCATGCGCCGCGCGTCGTCCTCGCCCAGGTCGAGGCGCACGAGGTCGTCCAGGCTCAGCGGAGCGGCCGGTTCGGCCGTGGCCGGCGGCGGGGCGGCGGGGCCGGCCGGAGCGGCGCCCGCAAGGGCCTGCGCCCATGCCGGACCGGGGCTGAAGGCGGGGGCGAAGGCCGCCGCCCCTGTGGCCGCCATCACGCCCCGTCGACTGACGCCCGACCCCGTCATGTGACCACCTCGCCGGCCTGCGACCCTACGCCCGGTGCGCGTGGGCGGGACCGTGGCGAAGCGACGCTCGGCGACGACGCCCGCCGGGCCGTTTTAGCGCCTCGACGCCGCCCCGATCCTCGCGCATGGACGCGGCCGACATGGCCCACCCCGCCTCCTCGGTGTTCCTGGACGCCAGCGGCCGCCGCGCGCGGCGGCTGCGGGTCGCGTCCGGCCTCGTGGGGCTGCTGTCGCTTCTGCTGCTGTCCGGCTTCGTGTTCAGCGTGCTGCGCGGGCCGGTGGTGGCGACGCTGCAAGGCGTGCAGGGGCCCGCCCAGCCGCTGCGGCGCCTGCCCAACCACCGGCTCGCCGCCGCCCGCAAGGCGCTGCTGCAGCGCATCCAGCAGGAGCGGCGCGGCCGCCTCCCCGCCCCGGTGCGCAGCGCCGACGACATCCGCGGCGCCTATTTCGCCCCCTGGCGCGACGCCGGCCTGGCCTCGTTCCGCGCGCACGCCGACGACCTGACGCACGTCTACCCCGCGTGGCTGCAGCTCAACGCCGACGGACGCAGCGTCGACAACTCCGGCTGGAACGACCGCAAGCAGACCACCCATGACCTCGTCGGCATCGCGCGCGTCAACGGCGTGCGCGTCGTGCCGGTGATCGGCAACGCCGCCGGCGGCAAGTTCGACCCCGGCCGCGTCCGCGCCATGCTGGCCGATCCCAAGAACGCGGACGTGATCGCCGACACGGTGGCCGGATGGGTGAAGGCCAACGGCTTCGCCGGCCTTCAGGTCGACTTCGAGGAGCTGGACGCCCCCCTGGCCGAACGCCTCGCGCCCTGGATGCGGCGGCTCGCGGGCGAGCTCCACGCGAACGGCGGGGAGCTCTCCGTCACGCTCCAGCCGGGCCTCGCGGACGACGAGGCGCTGCGGGCGCTCGCCGCGCCCTGCGACTACGCCGTCGTCATGGCGTACGACGAGCACGAGGACTCGAGCACGCCCGGCCCGGTGGCCTCCCTGGCCTACACCGACGGAAGCCTGAAGCGCTTCGTCGCCGACGTGGGCGCCCGCAAGCTGGTGCTGGGGGTCGGCAACTACGGCTACGACTGGAACGTGCCGGAGAAGACGGCGGCCCCCATCACCAACCAGCAGGCCGTGTCCCTCGCCGTCGGCTACCACGGCAAGGAGCGCCCGCAGGACGCGGTGGACTTCGACCCCGTCGCCCTGGAGCCCACCTTCCAGTACACCGACGAGCAGGCCCACCTGCACGAGGTGTGGTTCCTCGACGCCGTCACGGCGATGAACGCCCTGACCCTGGCGCGCGACCACGGCGTGCGCGGGGCCGCCCTGTGGGCGCTCGGCATGGAGGACCCCTCCATCTGGAACGGCTTCGGGCCGAAGGACCCGGCCGCCCCCGACCTGACGCGCCTGAACGTGCCGCAGGACGTGGGCTTCGTCGGCGACGGCGAGCTCCTGCGCGTGGTGCGCAACCCCACCCCGGGCTCGCGCACCGTGGACCGCGACCCCTCCACCGGCCTGATCACCGACGAGAGCTACACCGCCTTCCCCTCAGGCTGGCTGGTGGAGCGCTCGGGCGCGCCGGAGAAGACGATCGCCCTCACCTTCGACGACGGCCCGGACCCCACCTGGACGCCGCGCATCCTGGAGGTGCTGAAGCGCGAGGGGGTGAAGGCCACCTTCTTCGAGATCGGCCAGCCCGTCGCCGACCATCCCGACATCACCCGCCGCGTCTACGCCGAGGGGCACGAGATCGGCAGCCACAGCTTCACCCACCCCAACATGGCGCACGTGAGCCCCGAACGCGTGCGCCTGGAGCTTTCGGCCACGCAGCGGGCGCTGGAGGCGACGCTGGGGCGCTCGGTGGTGCTGTTCCGCCCGCCCTACAACGCCGACTCGGAGCCGCGCACCTACGGCGAGATCATGCCCATCGCGGTGGCCAGCGAGGAGGGCTACGTCACCGCCGGCGAAACCATCGACCCCAACGACTGGGACATCTGGCGGCCCGACCCCGACGGCGCGCGCCACCACGTGACGGGCGCCGAGATCGAGCAGACGGTGCTGCAGCGGCTCGACTACGGCCAAGCCGTGCTGCTGCACGACGGCGGCGGCGACCGCTCGGCGACGCTGGCCTCGCTCACCGACATGATCCACCAGCTCAAGGCGCGCGGCTACCGCTTCGCCACCATCGGCGAGCTGGAGGGGCACGGGCGCGACGCCACCATGCCGCCCATCCCCATCGCCGACCGCTGGGTCGCCAAGATGGACCAGGTGGCGTTCGAGGTGCGCCGCGTGGGCGGCGTCGTCCTGTTCTACGGCTTCGCCGCCGCCATCATCCTGGGCCTCCTGCGCATCACCCTGATGATCGGCCTGGCCGCCCGCGCGGCGCCCAAGCGCTTCACGCCCGAGCCGGGCGCGCGGGTGGACGTGCTGGTGGCCGCCTACAACGAGGCGGAGGTGATCGAGCGCACCGTCGGCTCGCTCCTGGCGTCCAAGGGCGTGGACGTGCGGGTGATCGTGGTGGACGACGGCTCGGCCGACGCCACGGGCGACGTGGTGCAGCGCCGCTTCGGCCGCGACCCGCGCGTGACCGTGCGGCGGAAGCCCAACGGCGGCAAGGCCAGCGCGCTCAACCTGGCGCTGGAGATGAGCGACGCCCCCGTGGTGGTGGGGGTGGACGCCGACACGCAGCTCGCCCCGGACGCCCTGGCCAAGATCGTCGCCTTCTTCCAGGACCCGACCATCGGCTCGGTGGCGGGCAACGTGAAGGTGGGCAACCGCGACCGGCTGGTCACCCGCTGGCAGTCGCTGGAGTACGTCACCAGCCAGAACGTGGACCGCCGCGCCCTGTCGCGCCTCAACGCCATCACCGTGGTGCCGGGCGCCATCGGCGCCTACCGCGCCGCCGCCCTGCGCGCCGTGGGCGGCTACCGCAGCGACACCCTGGCGGAGGACATGGACCTGACCTGGCGCCTGCGCCGGGCCGGCTGGCGGATCGTCAACGAGGGCCGCGCCTTCGCCTACACCGAGGCGCCGGCAAGTCTCGGCGCGCTGATGCGCCAGCGCTTCCGCTGGAGCTTCGGCACGCTGCAGTGCCTGTGGAAGCACCGGTCCGCCACCTTCCGCTACGGCTGGTTCGGCTGGCTGGCGCTGCCGACCCTGTGGGTGTTCCAGTTCGGCGCGCAGGTGCTGGCGCCGTTCGTGGACCTGCAGCTCGTGGTGGCCGGGCTGACGCTGCTCGGCCAGTGGCTGAGCTCGCTGCAGCACGTCGACACGCCCATGCCGCCCGACGACATGATCTGGCTGATCGTGGCGATCTACGTGGCGTTCATCCTCCTGGAGGTGGTCGCCGGCTGGGTGGCCTACGAGTTCGACGACGAGGACAAGCGCGAGCTGTGGCTCCTGCCGACGCAGCGCTTCGTCTACCGCCAGATCATGTACATCGTCGTGTGGCGGGCGCTGCTGCGGGCGCTGGGCGGCGCGGCCCAGGGCTGGGGCAAGCTGAAGCGCACAGGCGCCGTGCGCGTCCACGACGCGGAGCCGGTGGAGACGTGAGGCCGGCCGGGGCCGCCCTGCGCGGGGCGGCTCAGAACAGGGTGTAGCGGCGGGGGCGCAGGCGCACGGCGTCGCCCGGCGCGAACGACGCCGCGCCGGAGGGGACCACCGCCTCCACGCCGCGCCCGTCGCCGAGATCGAGGTCCAGCCTCACCCGCGGCCCCACCGGGCGGATCCGCCTCACGCGGGCGGGCAGGCCGGGGCCGCCCGCGGCGACCTCCAGCTCCTCCGGACGCACGTGGGCCTCGCCCTCGCCTGCGGGCGAGCCGTCCGGCGCGGCGTGGTCGCCGAACCAGGCGCACGCGCCGTCCAGCCGCACGGGCAGCTTGGCCACGCCGCCCAGGAAGGCGAACACGAACGGGTCGGCCGGCGCGCCGTAGACCTCGGAGGGCGCGCCCACCTGCAGCACGCGGCCGGCGCGCATCACGGCGACGCGGTCTGCGGTCTCCAGCGCCTCCTCCTGGTCGTGGGTGACGAGCACGGTTGTGAGCCCCGTCTCGCGGTGCACCTCGCGCAGCCAGCGGCGCAGCTCGGTGCGCACCTGGGCGTCCAGCGCGCCGAACGGCTCGTCCAGCAGCAGCAGGCGCGGCCGGATGGCCAGCGCGCGCGCCAGCGCCACCCGCTGCCGCTGGCCGCCGGAAAGCTCTCCGGGCCGGCGGCCGCCGTAGCCCTCCAGCTTCACGAGCGCGAGCAGCTCCTCCGTGCGCGCCGCCATCTCGCGCCGCGAAGGCCGCTCCGCGCGGGGGCCGACGCTCGGGCCGAAGGCGATGTTCTGCGCCACCGTCATGTGGCGGAACAGGGCGTAGTTCTGGAACACCATGCCGATGCGCCGCAGGCGCGGCGGCTCGGCCAGGAGGTCGCGGCCGGCGAACCGCACAGCTCCACCGTCAGGCTGCTCCAGCCCGGCCAGCACGCGCAGCAGCGTCGTCTTGCCCGAACCGGACGGGCCCAGCAGCGCCAAGAGCTCGCCGTCGCGGACGTCGAGCGCAGCTCCCTCCAGTGCGGCGGAGCGCCCGAAGCGCTTGGACAGGGCGCGCACCTGCAGCCCCTCCCCGCCGACTGCGCCGCCTTCCGCTGCGTTCACGCCGCGCCGCTCCCGGCCGCATGCGAGCGGCGCTCCAGCAGCGTGCGGAGCGCCAGCGTCACCACCGCCAGCCCGGCCAGCAGGCCGGCGCAGGCGAAGGCGCCCGTGAAGTCGTAGTCGTCGTGCAGCGCCTCGATGTGCAGCGGCAGGGTGTCCGTGCGCCCGCGCACGTGGCCCGAGACCACCGACACCGCCCCGAACTCGCCCATGGCCCGCGCGGCGCACAGCAGCACGCCTGTGAGCAGCGCCCAGCGCACGTTGGGAAGGGTCACGCGCAGGAAGGTGGACCAGCCGCCCGCACCCAGGGTGGCCGCGGCGGCCTCCTCGTCCGTCCCTTGCGCCTGCATCAGCGGCAGGACCTCGCGCGCCACCAGGGGCAGGGTGACGAACAGCGTCGCCAGCACCATGCCCGGGAGCGCGTAGACGACTTTCACGCCGTGGTCGCCCAGCCAGGGGCCGAACCAGCCCTGCATCCCGAACAGCAGCACCCAGACGAGCCCGGACACCACGGGCGAGACCGACAGGGGCAGGTCGAGCAGGGTCGTCAGCGCGCCCTTGCCGCGGAACTCGAACTTGCCGATGGCCCAGGCGGCGGCGAGGCCGAACGCCGTGTTCAGCGGCGTCACGACCGCGGCCAGCAGCAGCGTCAGGCGGATGGCGCTGAGCGTGTCCGGCGTGGCCAGGGCCGCGGCGGCGGCCGGAACGCCCTTGCGCAACGCTTCGACGAAGACGGAGGCGAGCGGCGCCGCCACCAGCACCAGCAGCCACGCCGCGGCGGCGCCGATCACCGCCAGGCCCGCCCCGCCCGGCCGGGCGGCCGGCCGCGACGCCCTGGCCTCCGCCACGCCCCGTCCGCGCCGCGCCGCCGCGAATTGAGCCAGGTTCAGCAGCAGCAGCGCCGCGCCGGCCCCCAGCAGCATGGCGAGCCCCAGGGTCGCCGCCCCCGCGTAGTCGTAGGACTCCAGCTTGCCGACGATCAGCAGCGGGGCGATCTCGCTCCTGAACGGCAGGTTGCCGGCGATGAAGATCACCGAGCCGTACTCCCCCACCGCCCGCGCGAACGCCAGGGCGAAGCCCGCCGTCAGGGCGGGCGCGAGCGTCGGCAGGATCACGGAGGCGAAGCGGCGCACCGGGCCGGCGCCCAGGGTCTCGGCCGCCTCCTCGACCTCGGGGTCGAGGTCCTGCAGCACGGACTGGACGGAGCGCACCACGAACGGCAGGCCGACGAAGGCCATGGCCGTGAACACGCCGAGCGGCGTGTAGGCCACCTTGATCCCCAGCGGCGCCAACAGGCCGCCGATCCAGCCGTTCGGCGCGTAGACGGCGCCCAGGGCGATCCCCGCCACGGCCGTCGGCAGGGCGAACGGCAGGTCCACCAGCCCGTCGAGCGCCGCCCGGCCGGGGAAGCGGTGGCGCACCAGAGCCCAGGCGACGACCAGCCCCGCGACCGCGTCGACCGCCGCCGCCGCCGCCGCCCCGCCGAAGCTCAGGCGCAGGGCGGCCAGGGCGCGGGGGTCGGACAGGGTGCGCATCACGTCCGCCGGCCCGTGCTCCCACGGCCGCACCGCCAGCGCGGCCAGCGGCAGCACGACGAAGCCCGCCAGGTAGATCAGCGTGAAGGCCAGCGTGGGGGCGAACCCCGGCAGCGGACCGGCGGCGCGGCGCCGCCGCGGGGACGGGCGCGGGGCGGCCGTGGGGGCCGTCACGCCTTGCGGTACACGCGGTCGAACACGCCGCCGTCGGCGAAGTGCGTGGCGTGCGCCTTGGCCCAGCCGCCGAACTGCCCGTCCACCGTGAAGGTCTGCAGCTGCGCGAACTTGGCCCGGGCGAGCGCGGTCGGGTCGATCGGGCGGTAGAAGCGGCGCGCGATGATCGCCTGCGCCGGAGGGGTGAACAGGAACTGCAGGTAGGCCTGCGCCACCGCCCGCGTCCCGTGCCTGTCGGCCACCTTGTCGACCAGGGCCACCGGCGGCTCGCAGCGGACGGAGACGGACGGCGTCACGATCTCGAACGCGTCGCGCCCGAACTCCTCCACCGCCTGGTGCGCCTCGGACTCCCAGGAGACGAGCACGTCGCCGAGCCCCCGCTGGGCGAAGGTGACGGTGGAGCCGCGGGCGCCCGAGTCGAGCACCGGCACGTTGGCGTAGAAGGCGCGCACATAGGCCTCCGCCTTGGCCGCGTCCCCGCCCGCCGCGCGCTGCGCCTGGCCGTAGGCGGCCAGGTAGGCCCAGCGCGCGCCGCCGGAGGTCTTGGGGTTGGAGGCGATCACCGACACGCCCGGCCTGACGAGGTCGCCCCAGCCGCGGATCCCCTTCGGGTTCCCCTTGCGCACCAGGAAGACGATGGTCGACAGGTAGGGCGTCGAGGCGTTGGGCAGCCGCCTGCGCCAGTCCGCCGGCAGGAGGCGCGCGCGCTCCGCGATCTGGTCGATGTCGTAGGCGAGGGCCAGGGTCACCACGTCGGCCTCCAGCCCGTCGATCACGGCGCGCGCCTGCTTGCCGCTGCCGCCGTGGCTCTGATCGATGGTCACGTCCTGCCCGGTCCTGGCCTTCCAGGCGGCGGCGAAGGCTTGGTCGATGTCCTTGTAGAGCTCGCGCGTCGGGTCGAAGCTGACGTTGAGCAGCTTGGCGGGAGCGGGGGCGGCGCGCACGCCCGAGGCCGCCGTGAACGCGCCCAGGCCGAGGGCGGCCGCGCCGCGGCGGGTGAGGTCTGAAGAGGTCATGACTCGGGCTCCGCGGCGCAGGTGCGCGGAGGACAGCTAACAGGCCGCCCCAGGGCTGCAATGGAGCGGAGCCGTTCCCGTTCCCAGGTTTTCTGCGCCGCCCCCTCAGCGCGCCGGCGCGCCCCTCAGCCGAAGCGGCCGGTGATGTAGTCGGCGGTGCGGCGGCAGCGGGGCGTGTCGAACAGCCGGTCCGTGCGGGCGAACTCGATCAGCCGTCCGAGGTACATGAAGGCGGCGTTGTCGCTGATGCGCGCGGCCTGCTGCAGGTTGTGGGTGACGATGACGATCGTCAGGTCCTTCTTGAGCTCCACCAGCGTCTCCTCCAGGCGCGCCGTGGAGATCGGGTCCAGCGCGCTGGCCGGCTCGTCGAGCAGGAGCACCTCCGGACGCACCGCCACGCCCCGCGCCACGCACAGGCGCTGCTGCTGGCCGCCCGAGAGGCCCTGGCCGGACGAGTTGAGCTTGTCCTTCACCTCGTCCCACAGGGCGGAGCGGCGCAGGCTCTCCTCCACCCGCGCGTCCATGTCGGGCTTGGCGAGCTTCTCGTAGAGGCGCACGCCGAAGGCGACGTTGTCGTAGATCGACATCGGGAACGGCGTCGGCTGCTGGAACACCATGCCCACCCGCGAGCGCAGCTGCGCCGGGTCGACCTTGCTGGCCAGGATGTCGGACCCGTCGAGCAACACCTGCCCGGCCGCGCGCTGGCCGGGGTAGAGGGCGTAGATGCGGTTCAGGATGCGCAGGAGCGTGGACTTGCCGCAGCCGGACGGCCCCATCATCGCCGTGATGGCGTTGCGGCGGAACGACAGGTCGACCCCGTGCAGGGCCTGGCTCTTGCCGTAGAAGAAGTCGAGCCCGCGCGTGGCCAGCTTGATCTCGGCGGCCTCCACCGGCTCGGCGTAGTGCTCGAACTCGGGCGTGTCGGCCGCCGCGGAAGGGGTCTGGAGGTCGGTCTGGGTCACGGCCGGCGGGTCTCTCGGGCGAGGGCGCGGACCGCTACGTTGATGAGCAGCACGGCCGCCGCGATGATGAGCGCGCCCACCCAGGCCAAGCGACGCCAGTCGTCGTAGGCCGAGAGCGCGAAGTTGAAGATCACCACGGGCAGGTTGGCGATCGGGTGACCCATGTCCAGGCTGAAGAACTGGTTGTTCAGCGAGGTGAAGAGCAACGGCGCCGTCTCGCCGGAGATGCGCGCGAACGCCAGCAGCGCGCCGGTGAGGATGCCGCCGGAGGCCGCCTTCCACAGGATGGAGCGGATCACCGCCCACAGGGGCGTGCCCAGCGCGATGCCGCTCTCCCGCAGCTGGCGCGACTGCAGCTTCAGCACGTCCTCCGTGGTGCGGGTCACGACGGGGATGGCGATCAGCGCCAGGGCCAGGGCGCCGGCCCAGCCCGAGAAGCCGTGCACGGTCACGACGGCGATCTCGTAGACGAACAGGCCGATCAGGATGGAGGGCGCCGACAGCAGCACGTCGTTGATGAAGCGCACCAGCGAGCCGTAGCGGCTCACGCCCGCGTACTCGGCGAGCCAGGTGCCGGCCAACATGCCGATCACCACGGCGATGACCATGGCCGCCACGCACAGCAGCACGGAGCCGACCAGGGCGTTGCGCAGCCCGCCGGGGGAGCCCGGCGCCGGCGTGTCCTGGGTGAACACGGCCAGGTTCAGCCCGCCGACCCCCTGGGTCACGAGCGACCACAGGATGGCGGCCAGGGCGGCCAGGGCCAGCAGGGTCGCCAGCGTGCACAGGACCACGAACACGCCGTTGGCGGCGCTGCGGCGGGCGCGGCGGTCGAGCAGCGCCATGCGTCTAGACCTTGGCGCGGCCGAGGAGCGCGCGCGCGAACCCCAGCACGATGAAGGTGATCACGAACAGCACCAGCCCCAGCGCGATCAGCGCCGCGCTGTGCATGGGCGTGGAGGCCTCCGCGAACTCGTTGGCGATGGTCGAGGAGATGGTGGAGCCCGCGTCGAACACGCCCTGGGGGAAGCCGTGGCTGTTCCCGATGACGAAGGTCACCGCCATGGTCTCGCCCAGCGCGCGTCCCAGCCCCAGCATCACCGCCCCGATGGCCGAGCGGCGCACGTAGGGCAGCGTCACCGCGCGGACCACCTCGAAGGGCGTGGCGCCGACGCCGTAGGCGCTCTCGCGCACCTTGGCCGGCACGGTGAGGAACAGCTCGCGCAGGGTGGCGGCGATGAAGGGCAGGATCATGATCGCCAGGATCAGCGAGGCGGTCAGGATGCCCGAGCCGTTGGGCACGCCGGTGAAGATCTTCTCCCAGATCGAGCCGGGAGGCGCCGCGCTGATCAGCGGCACCTCGACGAACTGCGCGAACAGGGGCGCGAACACGAACAGCCCCCACATGCCGTAGACGATGGAGGGCACGCCCGCGAGCAGCTCGACGGCGATGCCGATGGGGCGCCGCAGCGGCCGCGGGCAGAACTCGGTCAGGAACACGGCCACGCCGAAGGCGACGGGCAGGGCGAACACCAGCGACAGGAAGGCGGTGGCCAGGGTGCCGACGATCGGGCCGGCCCCGCCGTAGACCTCCGTCACCGGGTTCCAGGTCGTGGTGGTGAAGAAGGACACGCCGAACTTGGCCAGCGCCGGCCAGCCGCCGATCACCAGCGACACCAGGATGCCGCCCACCGCGCAGAGCACGAAGGTGGCGGCGGCGAAGCACAGGCCGCCGAACACGGGGTCGAAGCCGGCGCCGGAGGGGCGCATGCGGCGCTCGCCGCCCGCGCGGGCGAGCGTCGCTTCAGGAAGGGTCACGCTGGCCATGGAGAGTTCCGCGAGGCCGGCGCGGGGTCGCCCCCGCGCCGGCCTGAGTGATCAGCGCGAAACGTAGACCGGCTTGCCGCCGGCGGTCACCTGGCTGGCCCACGCCTTGCGCACCTGCGCCTTCACGCCTGCGGGCAGCGGGATGTAATCGAGCTGCTGGGCCATGGCGTCGCCGCTCTTGTAGGCCCAGTCGAAGAACTTCAGCACCTCGGCCCCGTTGGCGGCGTTCTCCTGCTTCTTCTGAACCAGGATGAAGGTGGCGCCCGAGATCGGCCACACGCCGCCGCCCGGCTGGTCGATCAGGAGCTGGTAGAAGCCCGGCGCGTGCGCCCAGTCGGCGTGGGCGGCGGCGGCCGAGAAGCTGTGCGCGTCGGGCTCGACGAACTGGTTCTGCCGGTTGGCCAGCTGGGCGTACTCGAGCTTGTTGGCGCGGGCGTAGGTGTATTCGACGTAGCCGATCGAGCCCGGCGTCTGGCGCACGAAGGCGGCCACGCCGTCGTTGCCCTTGCCGCCCTGCCCCACGGGCCACTGCACCGCGTCGTTGGCGCCCACCTTGCCCGCCCACTCCGGCGACTTGGCCGCCAGGTAGCTGGTGTAGAGGAAGCTCGTGCCCGACCCGTCCGAGCGGTGCACCACCGTGATGGGCAGGCCCGGCAGCTTCAGGCCCTTGTTCAGGTTGGTGATCGCCGGCTCGTTCCAGCGCTTCACCTTGCCGAGGAAGATGTCGGCCAGCACCGGGCCGGTGAGCTTCAGCGCGCCCGGCTGCACGCCCGGCACGTTCACCACCGGCACCACGCCCAGCACCACCGTGGGGAACTGGAGCAGCGAGCCCAGCTGGTCGGGCTTCAGCGGCTTGTCGCTCGCGCCGAACTCGACGGTCTTGGCCTGGATCTGCTTGATCCCGCCGCCGGAGCCGATGGCCTGGTAGTTCAGCGTGGCGCCCGTCTGCGCCCGGTAGGCCTCCGCCCATTTGGCGTAGATGGGCGCGGGCGCGGTGGCCCCGGCGCCGGAGATGGAGGCGGCGCGGGCGAGGGCCGGCAGGACCGCGCCGACGGCGAGGGCCGCGGCGAGAACGGCGGCGAAAGGCTTGCGCATGGAGGCTCCGGCTTCGACGGCCGTGATGCGGGCGGCGTCGACGTGACGACGGCTTAACCGCGGGCGGTCATGGTTTTGTGACACCGGCGGCGGCCAGCGTCACGAGGCCGGCTTTACGACGCCTGCGACACAACGCTACTGCCGCCGCGATGCCCTGCGCCGGCCCCCCTTTCTGACCGTGTGGGAGGTGGTGCGCGTCACCCTCGCCCTGGCGGCGGTCACCACGGCCCTGCTGCTGGTGCTGGCGACGCCGCTCGCCTGGTGGCTCGCCCGCGGCGAAGGTTGGTGGAAGGAGGCGGTGGGCGCCCTGACCAGCCTGCCGCTGGTGCTGCCGCCGACCGTGCTGGGCTTCTACCTGCTGGTGGCGCTCGGCCCCGACAGCCCGCTGATGATCCCCTTGCACGCGTTCGGCGTGCGCACGCTGGCCTTCACCTTCACAGGGCTTGTGATCGGCTCCCTCGCCTACTCCCTGCCCTTCGCCGTGCAGCCCCTGCGCACCGCCTTCGAGGCGGTCGGGCGCGAGCCGATGGAGGCCGCCGCCACCCTTGGCGCGTCGCCCCTCGACGCCTTCGTCACCGTGGCGGCGCCCCTCGCCCGCCGCGGCTTCCTCTCGGCCGGGGTGCTCGTGTTCGCGCATACGATGGGCGAGTTCGGGGTGGTGCTCATGATCGGCGGCGGCGTGCCGGGGAGCACGGAGGTGGTCTCCATCCGCATCTACCAGATGGTGGAGGCGCTGCGGTTCGGCCCCGCCCACGCCCTGGCGGCGGGCCTGGCCGCCTTCGCCTTCGCCGTCCTGCTCGCCCTGGCGCTGATCGACCGCCGCTTCGCCCGGATCGCGGGGTGAGCGGCGTCTGGGCGCACCTGCGCGGCCGACGGGGCGACCTGGAGTTCGACGCCGTGCTGGAGGCGCCGGCGGGCGCCGTGACCGCCCTCGTCGGCCCCTCCGGCGCGGGCAAGTCGACCCTCCTGCGGGCGCTGGCCGGGCTGGAGCGGCTGGACGGGCCCGTGGAGGTGGACGGCGACCGCTGGCAGGACGGGCGGCGCTTCGTCCCGCCGCACCGGCGCGCCGTGGGGCTGGTGTTCCAGCATGCGGCGCTGCTGCCGCACCTCTCGGTGGAGGCGAACCTGCGCTACGGCTGGCGCCGCGCCCGCCGGCCCCGCGCCGAGCTGGACCGGGCCGTGGCCCTCACCCGGATCGAGCCCCTGCTGGCGCGGGCGCCCGCGCGGCTCTCCGGCGGCGAGCGCCAGCGGGTGGCGGTGGCGCGCGCCCTGGCGTGCGGCCCGCGGCTGCTGCTGCTGGACGAGCCCCTCTCCGGCCTGGACGCGGCCTCCAAAGCCGAGCTCCTGCCCGAGCTGCGCGCCTGGCTGGCGGAGCTGGCGGTCCCGGTGCTCTATGTCAGCCACGATCCGGGCGAGGTGGCGCGCCTGGCCGCCCGCGTGCTGCGCCTGGACCGCGGCCGGGTCCGCGAGGGCCGCCGCGAGGACGCCGCGCCCCTCGCCGGGCTGCCCGCGTGGGAGGTCGAGCGGCTGGCCGCCGCCGCCCTGCGGGCGGGGCTCTAGGGCTTCACCCCGAGAGCCCCCGTCCGCGCGCGCAGGCGGGCGCGAGCCTTCGTGCGCGCGGCGGGCGCGGTCTCCGTGGTGGTCCCGCCCCTGGCGACGGTGCGGGGCGCGGC
>CAXTCO010000037.1:0-14489 GCA_964242255.1 uncultured Caulobacteraceae bacterium
GGATGGCCGCGATGATGCGGTTCATGGCGAAGATGCTGTCGAAGTCGTTGGAGGCCACCACCAGCGCCCGCTCCGCATGCTGCAGGGGCGCGGCGAAGCCGCCGCAGACCACGTCGCCCAAGACGTCGAAGATCACCACGTCGGTGTCCTCCAGGAGGTGGTGCTCCTTGAGGAGCTTCACCGTCTGGCCGACCACGTAGCCGCCGCAGCCCGTGCCCGCCGGCGGCCCGCCGGCCTCCACGCACATCACGCCGTTGTAGCCTTCGAAGCAGTAGTCCTCCGGCCGCAGCTCCTCAGTGTGGAAGTCGACGCCCTCCAGGATGTCGATCACCGTGGGGGTCAGCTGCTTGGTCAGGGTGAAGGTCGAGTCGTGCTTGGGGTCGCAGCCGATCTGCAGCACGCGCTTGCCCAGCTTGGAGAAGGCGGCCGACAGGTTGGACGAAGTGGTGGACTTGCCGATGCCGCCCTTGCCGTAGACGGCGAAGACCTTGGCGCGGCCGGTCATGGCCCCGCCGTCCATCTTCACCTGCACGCTCCCCTCCCCGTCTCCTTGCGAGCTGGCCCCGGGGCCGCCGGAGTGGGAGCGGGCGTCGATCTTGTAGGTGGGGCGGGCGCCGGGGCGCTCCATGTCGAGGAGGGTCATGGGTGCATCGTCACGCGGCGGTCGCCACGCCCTCCAACCGGTCTTCCAGCTCGTCGCTGGCGTCGCGCAGGGCGGCCAGCGTGGCGGGATCCGGGGTCCAGTAGTCGCGGTCGCACGCCTCCAGCAGGCGCTTGGCCATGCGCGAGGAGGCGACGGGGTTCAGGGCGGCGAGGCGGCGGCGCATCTCGACGTCGAGCACGTAGGTCTCGCTGACGCCCTGGTAGACCCAGGGCGCCACCTGGCCCGTGGTGGCCGACCAGCCGAGGGTGTTGGTGACGTGCGCCTCGATCTGGCGCACGCCCTCATAGCCGTGGCGCAGCAGGCCCTCGTACCACTTGGGGTTCAGCGTGCGGGTGCGCGTCTCCAGCGCCACCTGCTCGGCCAGGGTGCGCACCTTGGCCTCGCCGGTGGTCTGGTCGCCGATGTAGACGGGGGCGTCGACGCCCTTGGCGCGGCGCACCGCGCGGCTGACGCCGCCGAGGGCGTCCACGTACTGGTCCAGCGTGGTGACGCCGTTCTCCACCGACTCGACGTTCTGGTAGGCGAAGTCGACGCCGCCGAGCACGCGGGCGAACAGGGCGGCGTGGCGCGTCGCCTTGCCGTCCACGCCGTAGGCGAAGCCCTTGCGCGCCTGGAAGGCGTCGGCGAGCTCGTCCTCGTCGGTCCAGCAGCCGGCGTCGATCATCTGGTTGACGTTGGCGCCGTAGGCCCCGTCCGCGTTGGAGAAGACGCGCAGGGCGGCGGTGGCGAGGTCGCAGCCCTCGGCGGCCATGTGGGCCAGGGCGTGCTTGCGCACGAAGTTCAGCTCGGCGGGCTCGTCGGCGGTGGCGGCCAGGAGCGCGGCCTCGGCGAGCATCCTGGTCTGCAGGCCGAGGAGGTCGCGGCAGACCCCGGAGAGCGTCATCACGACGTCGATCCGCGGGCGGCCGAGCTCGGCCGCCGGGATCAGCTCGGCCCCGCACAGGCGGCCGTAGCTGTCCGTGCGGGGGCGCGCGCCCATCAGCGCCAGCGCCTGCCCCATGGGCTGGCCCTCGCTCTTCAGGTTGTCCGAGCCCCACAGCACGAGGGCGACGGACTCGGGCGTGGATCCCGTCTCGGCGCGGTGGCGGGCGAGCAGCAGCTCGGCTTGCCGCGCCCCCTCGCGGGCGGCGAACACGCTGGGGATGTGGAAGGGGTCGAAGCCGTGGGTGTTCCGCCCGGTCGGGAGCACCGCAGGGGTGCGCACCACGTCGCCGCCGGGCGCCGGGCGCACGTAGCCGCCGTCGAGCGCGTGCAGCAGGGCGTCGAGTTCGGTGTCGCGCGACAGGTGGCGCTCCGCCTCGGCCAACGCCGCGGCGTCGGCCCCGGCGTCGGCCATGGCGGCGAGGAGCTGCGCCCGCTCCTCCGCGGAGGGCGCCTCGCCGACCACGTGGAGGCCGGCGGGGATGAGGGCGCGCTCCACCTCGTCCACCTGGGCGGCGAGGGCGGGAACGTCGTCCGCGGCCGCCAAGTCGAGGGCGGCGGCCTGCTCGCGGATGAGGGCGGCGAGGCCCGCCGCCTCCTGCGACTGCGGCTGCGTCGTGCGCCAACGGCCGATGGAGGCCTTGAGCTCGACCAGCCCCTTGTAGAGCCCCGCCTGCGCGACCGGCGGCGTCAGGTGGCTGACCAGCGTCGCCCCGCTGCGGCGACGGGCGAGCGCGCCCTCCGACGGGTTGTTGGCGGCGTAGAGGTAGAGGTTCGGCGTGGAGCCGGTCAGGCGCTCCGGCCAGTCGTCCGCCGAGAGGCCGACCTGCTTGCCGGGCATGAACTCCAGGGCGCCATGCGTTCCGAAATGGAGGATGGCGTCCGCGCCGAAGTCCTCGCGCAGCCAGCGGTAGAAGGCGCTGAACGCGTGCGTCGGCGCGAAGCCGCGCTCGAACAGCAGGCGCATGGGATCGCCCTCATAGCCGAATCCCGGCTGCAGCCCGACGAAGACGTTGCCGAAGCGCTCGCCCAGCACCGCGATCCCCGCGCCGGTGGCCAGCACCTTGCCCGGCGCCGGGCCCCACTGCGCCTCGATCTCAGCCAGGTGAGGCTCGCGGCGGACGTGATCGTCGGTCGGCACGCGGGCGTGGACGTTGGCGTCCGTGCCGAAGCGGGCGGCGTTGCCCTCGACAAGGCGCACGCGCAGCGCCTCCGGCGTGGGCGGGACCTCGACGGTGTAGCCCTGCGCCGCCATGGCCTTGAGCGTGTTGTGCAGCGACGCGAAGACGGAGAGGTAGGCCGCCGAGCCGGCCGCCCCCGCGTTGGGCGGGAAGTTGAACAACACCGCCGCCACCTTGCGCTCCGCGCGCTCCGAGCGGCGCAGGCGCACGAGGCGCGCGACGCGCGCGGCCAGCGCCTCGACGCGCTCCGGGCAGGCCTGCATCCGCGGCGCGGCTCCCGCGGGGGTGAACCGGCAGCGGCGGCCGCAGCCCCGGCAGGGCTCCGCGCCCTCCGCCCGGCCGCCGAACACGGTGGGGGCGACGGCGCCGTCGAGCTCGGGGATGGCCACCATCATGGTGGTCTCGACCGGCGACAGGCCGGCGGCCGAAGCGCCCCACGCCTCGATCGACTGGAACTCCAGGGGCTGGCCGACGACGTAGGGCGTGTCGAGGCGCGCCAGCACCTCCTCCGCCGCGCCCGCGTCGTTGTAGGCGGGGCCGCCCACCAGCGAGAAGCCGGTCAGGGAGACCAGCGCGTCCACCGTCGGGCGGCCGCCCTGCAGGAAGAAGCGCTCGATGGCGGGCCGGGCGTCCAGGCCGCTGGCGAAGGCGGGGACCACGCGCAGGCCCTGCGCCTCCATGGCCGCGATAACGCCGTCGTAGTGGCCGGTGTCCTCCGCCAGCACGTAGGAGCGCAGCACCAGCAGCCCCACCGTCCCCGCGTCCGCCGTCGCGGAGGGAAGCGCGTCGAGCGCCTCGGCGATGCGGCCGCGGGCGCGCGGATGGTAGACGCCCACCTCCGGGTAGGCGCGCGGCTGCGCCGCCTCCACCCGGCCGCGCAGGGCGGCGCGCGGGCCGCCGGCGTAGCGGCCCACCAGCAGGCGGACCATGTCGGCCGCGTTGTCCTGGCTGCCCGAGAGCCAGTACTGCATCGTCAGGAAGTAGGCCCGCAGATCCTGCGCCGGGCCGGGAATCCAGCGCAGCAGCTTGGGCAGGCGGCGCAGCATGGCCATCTGCCCGGCGCCCGAGCTCGCCCTGCCCGCGCCGACCTTCGCGCCGCGCAGGCGCTTGAGCATGGCCAGCGGCCCCTTGTCCGACCCGTCCATGCGCAGGGGGCCGAGCTTGGTCAGGCGGATCACCTCGCCCGCGGACAGCACGCCGATCATGGCGTCGCAGCCCTCGCGCCGCGCCTCCAGCGCCGGGAGCACGGCGCGCACGTGGTCCTCCATGAACAGCATGGAGGCCAGGATGACGTCGCCCTGCGCGATGTCGGCTTGGCAGCGGGCGAGCGCGTCCCGGTCGGCGGCCCAGTCGGTGGCGGCGTGCAGGCTGAGCACCAGCCCGGGGATGTCGCGCGCCAAGGCCTCGCCTGCGCGGGCGAACACGCCGGCCAGGTGCTTGTCGAGCGTGACCACCACCACGCGCACGGGCGCGGGCGGGGCGGAACCGACGCCGGGGGGCTCAACGCGCGAAGTGGCTGCGCGCATCGTAGAGCGTGTCGAGCTGGACGGCCGCGAGGCCCTGGGCGGCGGCGAAAGCCTCCGTGTTGCGGCGCGCCTTGCCGCGCACGAAGAACGGGATCTTGGCCAGCTCGGCCCTCGCCTCGGCGGTCCAGACGATGGCGTCGGAGACGTCCGGCGCGGCGACGGCGGCTTCCGGGGCCGGTGCGGGCGTCGTGCGGCCGGCGCCCAAGTGCGAAGGGCCGGCCGCGTCGTTGAATTCGAAGTCGTCCCGGAACATGGCCAGGAGGTGCTCCTCCAGCCCCATCACCAGGGGGTGCACCCAGGTGTCGAACAGCACGTTGGCGCCCTCGAACCCCATCTGGGGCGAGTGTCGCGCCGGGAAGTCCTGCACATGCACCGGGGCCGAGATCACCGCGCAGGCGATGCGCAGGCGCTTGGCGATGTGGCGCTCCATCTGCGTGCCGAGGATAAGCTCCGGCTGCGCGGCGGCCACGGCGCGCTCCACCTCCAGGTGGTCGTCGGTGATCAGCGCCGGCACGCCGTAAAGCTCGGCGGCGGCGCGCACCTCGCGGGCGAACTCGCGGTTGTAGGCGCCCAGGCCGACGACCTCGAAGCCCAGCTCGTCGCGGGCTACGCGGGCGGCGGCGATCGCGCGGTTGGCCTCGCCGAACACGAACACGCGCTTGCCGGTGAGGTAGGTGGAATCCACCGAGCGCGACCACCAGCCGGAGCGGCTGGCCGGATCGTCCAGCGCCGGCGCGGGGTCCACGCCGGCCAGCCGGGCGACCTCGCCGATGAAGGCGCGCGTGGCGTTCAGGCCCACGGGCGCGAGGCGCACGGCGGGCTGGCGGTGCGTCTTCTCCAGCCAAGCGGCGGCGGCGGCGGCGATCTCCGGATAGAGCACGACGTTGAAGTCGGCGTCCGGCAGGCGCGCCAGGTCGGCGGGCGAGGCGCCCAGGGGCGCGACCACGTTCACCGCCACGCCCAGCCGCTCGAGGATGCGGCGCACCTCGACGAGGTCGTCACGGTGGCGGAAGCCCAGCGCCGTCGGCCCCAGGATGTTGCAGGAGGGAGCCGCGCCCGCCGCCCGCCCGCCCGGCGCCCGCCCGCCCGAGGACCCCGCCGCCAGGGCGCGCACCAGGGCGTGGAAGGTCTCCGACGCGCCCCACGTCTCCTTCTTCTGATAGCTGGGCAGGTCGAGCGGGATCACCGGCACGGGCAGGCGGAGGGCGCGGGCGAGGCCGCCCGGGTCGTCCTGGATCAGCTCGGCGGTGCAGGAGGCGCCCACGATCATCGCCTGCGGGCGGAAGCGGTCGTAGGCGTCCTGGCAGGCCGTCTTGAACAGCTCGGCGGTGTCGGAGCCGAGGTCGCGCGCCTGGAAGGTGGTGTAGGTCACCGGCGGCCGCCGGCCTCGCCGCTCGATCATGGTGAACAAGAGGTCGGCGTAGGTGTCGCCCTGCGGCGCGTGCAGGACGTAGTGCAGCCCCTCCATCGCCGTGGCCACGCGCATGGCCCCCACGTGCGGCGGCCCCTCGTAGGTCCACACGGCGAGCTTCACGCCGCCGCCGCCAACAACGCGCGCCGCTGCAGGGGGCGGGCGAACAGGGCGGCGAGGTCGCCGGCCTGGTCGAAACCGTGCACCGGCGAGAACACGAGCTCGATGGACCACTTGGTCGCCAGGCCCTCCGCCTCCAGCGGGTTGGCGAGGCCCAGGCCGCACACGGTCAGGTCGGGCCGGGCGGCCCGGCAGCGGTCGAGCTGGCGCTCCACGTCCTGCCCCTCGGACACCACCGTGCCGGGGGCGAGCTGCTCCAGCTCGGCCGCCACCAGGTCGCGGTTCAGGTAGGGCGTGCCGACCTCGGCCACCCGCATCCCCAGCTCGCGATGGAGGAAGCGCGCCAGCGACGGCTCCATCTGCGAGTCGGGGAAGAAGAAGACCGAGCGCCCCTCCAGCGCCGCGCGCGAGCGCTCCATCGCCCGCTTGGCGCGCGCGCGGCCGGGCGCGACGACGGCGTTGAAGGCGGCGGGCGCCACGCCCCAGGCGTCGGCGGCGGCGCGCAGCCAGGCCGTGGCGCCCTCCGCACCGAAGGGAAAGGGTGCGGCCAGACGCCGCGCCCCGCGGTCCGCCAGCCGCTGGGCCGCGTCGCCGAGGAAGGGCTGGGCCAGCAGCACGCGGGTGTTCGGGCCGATGGCGGGGATCGCGTCCGAACGGCGGGCGGGGAGGAAGGCGGCCGGAACGCCGAGGGCCGCGAACAGGCGCGCGAACTGGTCCTCCACGATGTCGGGCAGGGCGCCGACGACCAGCAGCGACGGCTCCGCGTCCGGCGGCGCGGTGGGCGCGCCCTCGACCAGGGCGGCGAGGCAGGCGTCCTCGCCCTGAGTGAAGGTCGTCTCGATCCCGCTGCCCGAGTAGTTCACGACCCGCAGGGACGGAGCGTGACGCGCGTTCAGCCGCTGGGCCGCGCGGCCCAGGTCGAGCTTGATCACCTCCGACGGGCAGGAGCCCACCAGGAACAGCGTCTTGATGTCCGGCCGGCGCGCCAGCAGTTCGGCCACCACGCGGTCGAGCTCGGCGTCCGTGTCCGCGAGGCCGGCGAGGTCGCGCTCCTCCATGATCGCGGTGGCGAAGCGCGGCTCGGCGAACACCATCACGCCGGCGGCCGACTGGATCAGGTGCGCGCAGGTGCGCGAGCCGACCACCAGGAAGAAGGCGTCCTGGATCTTGCGATGCAGCCACACGATGCTGGTCAGGCCGCAGAACACCTCGCGCTGACCTCGCTCCCGGAGCACCGGCCGCAGGACGGGGGCCGGAGCCAGGGCCGAAGACGGGGCGCGGTCGAAGGCGGTGGCGAGGCGCGTCATGCGGCTCAGGCCCGCGCCGGGGCGCCGACGCCGAGGCCCGGGGCGGCGTCCAGCCGCGCGGCCCGGAGCTTCATCAGGAACTGCGACGCGTTGACCGCGTAGGCGCCGTAGGCCGCGATCGCGATCGTCATCTGCTGGGCGGGCGCGCCCCAGCCGCACACGAGGGCGGCGACGTAGGCCGTCTGCAGGATGAGAACCAGAAGGCTCACCATGTCCTCCCAGAAGAAGGCCGGGGCGAACAGCCATTTGCCGAAGACGTCCTTTTCCCAGATCGAGCCCGTGACCATGATCGCGTAGAGCACGCCCGTCTTCAGCAGGATCGAGCCGGTCGCCACCGCGCAACCCTCGCCCGTGGCCAAGTAACGTAGGATCAGCAGCAGGCTGGCGGCGCAGATCACGAACTGCAGCGGCGCGAGCACGGCCTGCACCCGCGTCCAGGGCGAGGCGTCGCGGCGCGCCCGCTGCGCCGGTGTGTAAAGCGGCGCGCGCCGCCGCAGGAGGCCGGACGGGAGCGCCGCACGCCGCTCGCGCCAGGCGCTGAGCCCGGCGTGCGCGCTCCAGGGACAGGGCGCTAGGCGGTCGAGCCACTGGTCGATCGCCCCTCCGCCGGGCGGGCCGCCTCGACCGAAGCCGCGCTCCAGCGACGACGGCGCGTATACGGATCGAAGGTCGGATCTCATGCCGGCTCCTCCCCCTCGGCGGGATCTGATGAGAAGCCTAGGGCCGCCCTCCACGGAGTGTCAACCACTCCGACTGTCAACTCGGATGGACGAATTGACGGATGTGAGCATTCCCGTGGGGGCGCTTCGGACCGCTATTGTCAGGCGGGTCAGTTCATGATGGGGTCGGGTCCGGGACAGCTTTCCAGCTTCGCCGGCCGCGCCGACGAGGATCTCGAAAACCTGGCTCGAGATGTCCGGGCGGCGCGAGGAACGCCGACGGGAGTTTGAGAAGAAGCCGCCGAGTCCAAGGAGTCAGGTGGGGTCAGACCGGACTCCGCCTTGCTGAGTGGGGCCACATGGTCGACGTCGCATCAGCTCCGAACACAAGGCCGGCCGGTGCGCCGCCGGGCTCGCTCGACACCTTCGACCTGCGATGGCCGTCCGTTCCGCCGCCCCCGGCCCTGGACGGCCGCAAGCGGACGCCCGCCGATCTGGCCGCCCTGATCCAGAGCGAGATCATCCCGCGCCTGATGCTGACGCACGGCAGGCCGGCGGCGCCCGCACCCGATCCCCTGGACGGCGCGGCGTTGGACGCCTTCGTGCGGATGACGCTGGAGAGCGACGCCTCCGTGCTGACGGCCCATGTCGAGGACCTGGTGTGCGGCGGCGTCGCGCTGGAGCGCACCTATCGCGACCTGCTCGCGCCCGCGGCGCGGCGCCTGGGCGACGACTGGAACGCGGACGTCATCTCCTTCACCGACGTCACCATCGGGCTCAGCCGCCTGCACCAGGTGGTGCGCCGCCTGGCCCGGAGCTTCCCGGTCCGCGAGACGGAGGCGGCCGCGCCCTCCGCCTGCTTCGTCGCCTCGCCCGGCGAGCAGCACACCTTCGGCCTGCTGCTGCTGGAGGACGCCTTCCGCCGCGCCGGCTGGCGCACGTGGCTGGACGCCGCGGCCGAGCGGGAGGACGCCGTGCGCGCGGTCTCCCAGGACCACTTCGACGTGTTCGGCGTCAGCGCCACCTCCGACACGCCGGTGCGGCGCGTCGCGGAGGTGATCGCGGCGGTGCGCCGGCGCTCCCTCAACCCCCGGCTGTTCGTGCTGGTGGGCGGGCGCCTCTTCATCGACAACCCGGAGCTGGCGGCCGAGGTGGGCGCCGACGCCGCGCCCCATACCGCCGCCGACGCCTTGTCTGCGGCGGGCGCGGCTGTAAAGCGTCCGGCCCTCGCCTGAGACGCCGGCGATTCGAGCAGGCCAGGGCGGTGCGGACGGACGATGCAGGGAAAGGCGGCCACGGTTGCGGCGGGTGAGGCGGGCGCTCCGAGGGGGCTGACTCGCGCCTTCGCGCCCGAGCTCGCCGGCCGGCTGGTGACCGCCGCCAGCGACGTGGCCATGGTGATCGACCGCGACGGCGTGATCCGCGACTTGGCGCTCGGCAGCGACGACCTGCAGCGCGAAGGCGCCGGCGCCTGGCTCGACCGCCGCTGGCTGGACGTGGTGACCGTCGAGAGCCGGCCCAAGGTCGACGCCCTGCTGCGCGAGGCGGGCGACGGCGGCCGGCCTCGGTGGCGCGAGATCAACCAGGTCACCGAGGCGAACCGCTCCCTGATGGTGCGGTTCACGGCCGTGCCGGCGGGGCGCGACGGCGACGTGCTCGCCATCGGCCGCGACGAGCGCGGCTCGGCGCTGCTGCAGCAGCGCCTGGTGGAGACGCAGCAGACCCTGGAGCGCGACTACGCCCGGCTGCGCGACGCCGAGAGCCGCTACCGCCTGCTGTTCCGCCTCGCCGACGACGCCATGCTGGTGGTGGACGCCCAGACCCGCCGCGTGCTGGAGGCCAACCCCGCCGCCGAACGTCTCCTGAGCGAGGCGCGCCCGGACTTGGTCGGCGAGGGGTTCGCCGCCCTGTTCGACCGCGACAGCCGCGACGACGCCGGCGCGCTGACCGCGCTGGCGCAGTCCGCGGGATGGGCCCGCCCCGCCCAGGCGCAGGTGTCGAGCCGCGGCCGGGCGCTCACGGCCTCCGCCTCGCTGTTCCGGCAGGACCGGGCCAACTACCTCCTGGTGCGGCTCTCGCCCCGCGACGGAGCTCCTGCGGCCGCCGGGAACGGCGCCGACCTGAGCGCCGTGCTGGAGCGCATCCCCGACGCCTTCGTGCTGGCGGACGGGCGCATGACCGTGCTCGCCGCCAACCCCGCCTTCCTCGACATGACCGGGCTGGGCGCGTCGGCCCAGGCGGTGGGGCGGCCCCTGTCCGACTTCCTCGGGCGCGCCGGGCTGGAGCGCAACCTCCTGTTCGACGCCCTGCGCCAGCACGGCAGCGTGCGCAACTTCGCCACCCTGCTCCGCCGCGGCGGAGGCGACGCGGGAGAGGACGTGGAGGTCTCCGCCGCGGCCGCCCCCGAGCGTGACGACACGGTGTTCGGCTTCACCATCCGCAGCGTCGAGCGGCGCCTCAGCGAGCGCCCCCACGCGGCGCCCGAGCTGCGCCGCTCCGTGGAGCAGATGACCGAGCTGGTCGGGCGCATGACCTTGAAGGAGCTGGTGCGCGAGACCACCGACCTTGTGGAGCGCCTGTGCATCGAGGCCGCGCTCAAGCTGACGCGGAACAACCGCGCCTCCGCGGCGGAGGTGCTCGGCCTGAGCCGCCAGAGCCTCTACTCCAAGCTGCACCGCTTCGGGCTGGTGAGCGGGTCCGACGAGGACGACTGATCGCGAGTGTGAAGCCGGATTGACACCCCGGAGTGTCAGCCTCATGGTCGGCGCATGAGCAGCCTGCCCTTGACGGTCGAAGTCGGGCTCGCCGGCCGCCGCGCTCCGGCCCGGGCTCCGACGCTCGCCGCCCTGCTCGAGCTCCTGAAGCCGATCACCTGGTTCGCCCCCATGTGGGCGTTCCTGTGCGGCGTGGTCTCCTCGGGCGCGCCGCTGGCCTCGCGCTGGCCCCTGGCCGTGGCCGGCGTCGTGCTGGCGGGACCCGCGGTGTGCGGCGCCAGCCAGGCGGTGAACGACTGGTTCGACCGCCACGTGGACGCCATCAACGAGCCCGACCGGCCGATCCCCTCCGGGCGCGTGCCGGGCCGGTGGGGGCTTGGGCTCGGGGCCGCCTGGAGCGGGCTGTCCCTGGTGATCGCCGCCGGGCTCGGGCCGTGGGTGCTGGGCGCGACGGTGTTCGGCCTCGTGCTGGCCTGGATCTACAGCGCCCCGCCCCTAAGGCTGAAGCAGCGCGGCTGGTGGGGGCCGGCGGCCGTGGCGCTCTGCTACGAGGGGCTGGCCTGGTTCACCGGGGCCGCCGCCGTCTCCGGCCGGGCGCCCGACGGGGCGGTCACGGCCACGGCCGCGCTCTACAGCTTCGGCGCGATCGGCATCATGGTCCTGAACGACTTCAAGGCGGTCGAGGGCGACCGGCGCACCGGCGTGCTGTCCGTGCCCGTGGACCTGGGCGTCGACGCCGCGGCATGGCTCGCCTGCCTGATCATGGCCGCCCCGCAGGTGGTGGTGACGACGCTGCTGCTGACCTGGGGCCAGCCCCTGGCCGCGGCGGCCGTGGCGCTCTCCCTCGCGGTGCAGGCCCGGCTGATGATGCGCCTGCTGCGCGACCCGACGCGGTGGGCGCCCTGGTACAACGCCACGGGCACGTCGCTCTATGTCCTCGGCATGCTGGCCGCCGGCTTCGGCCTCGCCGCCCACCTCCACCTCGTTCATCCGGGCGCCTTCGCATGAGCAGGAAACCCTTGGGCTGGCTGGGCGTCGTGCGCCTGGGGCTGGTGCAGAGCGCCCTGGGCGCGGTGGTGGCGCTGACCACCTCCACGCTGAACCGGGTGATGGTGGTGGAGGCGGCGCTGCCCGCCATGCTGCCCGCCGCCCTCGTGGCCTGGCACTACGTGGTGCAGCTCTCGCGGCCTCGCTGGGGCCACGGGTCGGACCTGGGGGCGCGGCGCACGCCGTGGATCATCGGCGGCATGGGCGTGCTGGCCCTGGGGGCGCTCGTCGCCACGGACGCGGTGACGCTGCTGAAGGCGAACCTCGCCCTCGGGGTGGCGCTGGCGGTCGTGGGCTACGGCCTGATCGGGGCGGGCGTGGGCGCGGCGGGCACGTCGCTGCTGGCGCTGCTGGCCTCGCGCACGGCCCCCGCGCGGCGTCCGGCGGCGGCGGCGGTCGCCTGGATCATGATGATCGTCGGGATCGTGGCCTGCGCGGGCGTGAGCGGCGCCCTGCTGCAGCCCTTCTCCGCGCAGCGGCTGGCGACCGTGGCGTCCGGCGTGGCCGGCGCCGCCTTCGGCCTGACCCTGCTCGCGACGTGGGGCGTCGAGGCGGGGTCGGCGCCCCTCGTCGACGCCGCGGCCGCCCGCGCCCGGCCGGCCTTCCGCGAGGCGGTGGCCGAGATGTGGGCCGACGGCCTGGCGCGCCGGTTCACGGTCTTCGTGCTGGTCTCCATGCTGGCCTACAGCGCGCAGGAGCTGATCCTCGAGCCGTTCGCCGGCCTGGTGTTCGCCCTGACGCCCGGCCAGTCGGCGCAGCTCTCCTCGATGCAGCACGGGGGCGTGCTGTTGGGCATGATCGCCGCCGGCGTGCTCGGCTCGCGCTTCGGCGACCGGCGGCGCGCCTGGATGCGCGGCTTCACCATCGCAGGCTGCGTCGGCTCGGCGGCGGCGTTGGCCGGGCTCTCGGCGGCGAGCGCGGTCGGGCCGGCCTGGCCGCTCGCGCCCACCGTGTTCATCCTGGGGCTCGCCAACGGCGTGTTCGCGGTCAGCGCCATCGGCTCCATGATGGGGCTGGCGGGGGCGGACGGCGGCGGGCGCGAGGGCGTGCGCATGGGCGTGTGGGGCGCGGCCCAGGCGGCGGGCTTCGCCGGCGGCGGCTTCCTGGGCGCCACGGGCGTGGACCTCTTGCGCGGCGTGCTCCACGCGGACGGGCCGGCCTTCCTGGCCGTGTTCGTCGGGGAGGCGGCGCTGTTCCTGGCCGCCGCGGTGTTGGCCGCGCGGGTGGAGGACGCGGACGCCGTCCGCGCCCAGGGCGTCGAAGCCGCCGCCGTCCCCGTCCAGGCCGCCGCCCTGTGAGCGCCCGCGCGGACACCTACGACGCGGTGGTGGTGGGCGGCGGCCCCTCCGGCGCCACGGCGGCCGAGGACCTCGCCCGCGCCGGGCGGCGCGTGCTGCTCCTGGACCGGGCGGGGCGAATCAAGCCGTGCGGCGGGGCGATCCCGCCGCGGCTGATGCGCGACTTCCATATCCCCGAGTCGCTCCTGGCGGCGCGGGCCACCTCGGCGCGGATGATCTCGCCGCGGTCGCGCGAGGTGGACATGCCCATCGAGGGCGGCTTCGTCGGCATGGTGGACCGCGAGCGGTTCGACGAATGGCTGCGCGCCCGCGCCGCCTCCGCCGGCGCCGAGCGCCGCACGGGCCGCTTTGAGGCGGTGGAGCGCGATCCCGACGGCTGCGCGGTGGTGCGCTACGCCGCCGGCAAGGGCGGGGCCGCGACGCGGGTGCGCACCCGCTGCGTGGTGGGCGCAGACGGCGCGCGCTCGCAGGTGGCGCGCCAGACGATCAAGGGCGGCGGCGAGACCAAGTGCGTCTTCGCCTACCACGAGATCATCCGCGCTCCGGCCCAGGGCTTCGGCGGGTGGGACGGGCGGCGCTGCGACGTCTTCTACCAGGGCGGGCTGTCGCCGGACTTCTACGCCTGGATCTTCCCTCACGGCGAGACCGCCAGCATCGGCGTGGGCAGCGCGCGCAAGGGCTTCCCGCTGCGCGAGGCGATCCGCCGCCTGCGCGCCTCCACGGCGCTGGACGGCTGCGAGACGGTCCGCACGGAAGGGGCGCCGATCCCGCTCAAGCCCCTCAAGCGCTGGGACGACGGGCGCGACGTGGTGCTGGCGGGCGACGCGGCGGGCGTGGTGGCCCCCGCCTCCGGCGAAGGCATCTACTACGCCATGGAGGGCGGGCGGCGGGCGGCGTCGGCCGCCGACGCCTTCCTGGCGAGCGGGAACCCCCGGGCGCTCGGCGACGCGCGCCGCAGCTTCATGCGAGCCCACGGCCGGGTGTTCTGGGTGTTGGGGATGATGCAGCACTTCTGGTACCGCAACGACAAGCGGCGGGAAAGCTTCGTGAAGATGTGCGCCGACCCCGACGTGCAGCGGCTCACCTGGCAGGCCTACATGAACAAGGAGCTGGGACGCGCCGACCCGGCCGCCCACGCCCGCATCTTCTTCAAGGACATGGGGCACCTCCTGGGCCTCACGCCCGCCTGACCCCCGCACCGTGACGGCCTTCTTCTCCAGCGGCCGGGCGGCCGACGTGGTGCTGCTGGTGATGGCCGCGGAGGGGGCGTGGCTGACGTGGCGGCCGGGCGCGCGCCGTGGCGCCGCCCTGGACGCCGCGCTGGCGCTGCTGCCGGGCGCCTGCCTGCTGCTGGCGCTGCGGTCGGCGCTCACCGGCGCGCCGTGGCCCTGGACGGCGGCGGCCGTGACGGCCTCCCTGCCCTTCCACCTGGCCGACCTGGCGCGGCGGCGGCTTTAGACCTGCACGACCGTGCAGGTCGTGCAGGTCGTGCAGGTCGTGCAGGTCGTGCAGGTCGTGCAGGTCGTGCAGGTCGTGCAGGTCGTGCAGGTCGTGCAGGTCGTGCAGGTCGTGCAGGTCGTGCAGGTCGTGCAGGTCGTGCAGGTCGTGCAGGTCGTGCAGGTCGTGCAGGTCGTGCAGGTC
>CAXTCO010000038.1:0-14371 GCA_964242255.1 uncultured Caulobacteraceae bacterium
GAACCTCTTCATCCCCGGCGACGTCGACAAGTGGGACCTGCACATGCTGCACTGGTCCGCCTGGGAGCGCGGCTGCAAGTCGCTGTACTACCTGCGCTCGAAGAGCGTGCAGCGGGCGGCGTTCGCAGGGGCGGACCCGGCGGCGGAGGCGGCGGTGAGCGCGCAGGCGGCGGCGCGGACGGATTACGAGGAGTGCTTGGCCTGCCAGTGAGAGGCTGAGCTGCGGTGGTGCGGTGCCACCGTGCTCGGGCGCGTCAAGGCACGCCTTCGGCTCTCCGGCCTTGACCCGCCCTGCGCGCGGCGGCTGACGCGGGGGCGTCGGGACGCGGGGCGTCCCGCTAGTGTTCAACGCCCTGTGGGGCGTCGAACACAGGGCTGAGGCTTGGTCGGAGTGCGGGAGAAGGGGCGAGGGCCGCTTTCGACCCTCCGGCGACTATTGTGAGGTCCGCTTGGGGCACGCCGCTGGCCGCGCAAAGGTTGGTTTGCTGGCGGAGAACGCGAGACTGCTCGCGGCTCTCAGCCGACTCAGATGAAGTCCGTCAACGCGGGGCTGCGATAAGGCGACCAGTGGCCGATTAGGAAAGCCTCGCTTGGCATGGCGAAGGAGGAGAGGTGACGCGCAAAGTTCTTGGCGGAGTGCGAGGCGTTATCTCTGTGTCAGGCTTTTTGGTATGCCTCATGTGTCCCGTCATGGTACCTGTATTCTGCTACCTTGGGTTAGCGCAACATACGCAACACGAAAACAGATTAGCCCTTCTAGCCTCGGGGAAGATTGCGAACGCTAGTATCTTAGGCCGTAAGATCGAGAGCTTCAGGAGAGGCGAGACCCTGTTTGAGCTTATGCTCGAGTTCCCTAGCTCTCGCGGGCTAGTCACTGGCCTGAGAGCGGTGCCCGCCAATCGCTACTACTCGGCAACAGCAAGTCAGCCAGTAACGGTGACTTACTTGCCTAAGACTCCAGACACTTTCGTCATTGGGGATGCGCGTCAGGAATTTGCAAGCGAGCCTAAAAGGCTTGATCCATCATATCTGTGGTTCTCAATCGCCCTGACCATGGTTGTCATAGCAATTTTTACGGCTGCATATTGGATGCTCTCCGCGTGAGAGTCCGTCGCGGTCACGCTTAAGGCAAGTCAGAACTGGCATGGCATACGCGCTCTCCTAGGCACGAGGCTCGGGACGGTTCTCCACCCTTAGCTGGCCATTCCGCACGCCCGCTCGTCGGTGAGCACCCCCAAGCCTCAGCCCTGTGTTCGACGCGCCGCAGGCCGTTGAACACTTCTGGGGGACGCCCCGCGTCCCGACGCCCAAGCGTCAGCCGCCGCGCGCAGGGCGGGTCAAGGGCGAGCGAAGCGAGAGGCGGAGCCGGCCCTTGACGCGGCCGAGCACGGTGGCAGCTCCCGCGCCGCACACGCCACACGTCGGAGGGGCCACCGTGCTCGCCACGGTCAAGGCACGCTTCGCTCTCCGGCCTTGACCGCGTCTGCGCGCGGCGGCTGACGCGAGGGCGTCGGGGCGCGGGGCGTCCCTCCATAGTTCAACGGCCTGCGGCGCGTCGAAGACAGGGCTGAGGCTGGGGTGGAGCGTGGGCCGGAGGTCGCGCCAACCGGCATTGGGTAGCAAACACACCCGACCCATGTAGCCGCCCAACACGGCGCTGATGGGACGGTTTGATGGAGCGGTCGCGGGGCTCTCGCAACGGCTGGAAGTGGATGGCCCAGGGCCTGAAGGTGCTCTACGGCCGGTGGGTCGGCGAACTCGACTGGATCGAGAACCCGCCCAAGAGCATGAGGCGGAAGTGGAGAGGCCGCGACGCCTTCCTCGAGGGCGCCGACGATCGCGCCCGCAGGGCGGAGCAGATCAAGGACGCGCTCCCGCACATCCTCTACGTCATTCGCCTGCTCGACCCGGACTGGGGACCGGAGATGGCGAAGCCGGTGCGGCCCAGGAAAGCGCCCATGCCAGCGCCTCCGCTTGGCTGGGCCGAAGCGGCTTTGAACGTCCTTCGGGACGCCGCAGACTACCTGTCGGTTTCGGAGATCGTCGACGAGATCGCCGAGCGACACGACGAGGTTGATCTCTCGGTCGTTGGTGCTCGGCAGAACGCCCAAATCGCGGTCAGCGCCACGTTGCTGAAAAGCTATCGTCGGCTGTTAGTGGAGGACCCGCGCGGTAACCGCTGGGCTCTCGCCTCGCGAGTTGCTTCGTTCTCGGCCTAGCGGCGGAAGCGACGCCGCGGGTCCGAGTTCGGGCCCGGCGGTGCCCAGCGGCTGATGACGTTGTGGGTGAAGTCGGCGCGGAACTGCTCCAGGAGCCGCGCGAACGGCGTCTTCTCTCGATCCGCGATGTTCAGGGGAGAGGCCGTCCGCGCCAGAAGCGCGTTCTGATGCTGGCGCGTGTAGCCGCACGGCTTGTAGCCGATCAGGACCTCGTCGGCGAGCCACTCGGAAAGGGCTGCCTCCGTTTCAGCACGCTCGCCGAACGGGTTCGGAGCGCCCGACTGGTTGGTGGTGTGCCACGCCATGGCGAGGACTGAGCTGCGGAAGGTCGACGCCGCGATGTCGCCCGTCAGATGCTCCGTCAGCCTTCGTCGAAGGCCGATACACTCCCCGGTATAGACGTGCGTGTGTCCGTTCACGACCCAGGAGGGCAGCTGCGGGTCTGGGAAATAACCGGCTGACGAGAGCAGTTCACCGCCGCTGCGCGTGAAGATGCAGTAGACCCCCGGTGAGGTCGGCACGGACTTGGGGTCTGACAGGAAGGCTGCGGCGGGCAAAAAGGTGAAGTCGTCGCTCCAGCGCGCCGTCGAGCGCGCGTCACGGAGAAGCGGGACCTTAGATCGCCCAGCGGCGAACGCGCGGCATCGCGGGCCCGCTTCCGCTCGGCGGGGGTCGGAGGGCTCCAATGTCCGGTTGAGCCGTCAGGATTCAGGACCTCGAACTGCCGCTTCTTCCCGCCGTTGCTACGAGGAAGGAAGTAGCCAGCCATGGGCGAGCGCCCGCCTTCAACCATCGCTCCCATGAGATCGGCGAAGATGGTATCCGGGTTGTCGTTGGCCGCGCAGGTCATGCGCCAAGCCAGCTGCGCGGCGTAGGCGTCGAGGTAGTTGCCAGTGATGTGCTTGAAGATGCGCTCCATCCCGCCCAGGACGTTGTTGGCGCTCTGGGCATGGTTAGTGCAGGCTTCATCCGTGTAGAAATACTGCCGGTGGCTGACCTGCCTCAGCTCGAAGCGCCCCCGGATGTCGGTCCACTTGCCACCGTCGGCAAAGACGACCGTGCCATCCTCCAAGCAGTCCATGAAGCTACCGACCGCGTGCTCCTCCTCGCAACAAACCCACGCCCGTGCGGGACCCGCACGATCACGGCCGAGCGTGACCCAAAGCCTCCGGTCGCTGGCGCGGTAGGGAACCTTCCATGATCCGACTTCTGTAAACGAGCGTTCTTCGGCCTGATGTAGCCGCCCATCTCCTTGCCGTCGATTTCCACCTCACCACCGAGAGTTCGGCTCTGCTCCTTCTTCTTGAGTGCGAACCGAGCCTTGTGCAGCCAGACAAAAACCGTCCTGTAGTTCTTAATCTTCCTAAGGTCACGACGAATCTCACGCGCGCTGCGCCCCTGGTAGGCGATGGCAAACTGGGACAGAATCTGAAGGATTGTCTTGAACGGCAGCTTGTGTGACGCGAACGGAGTGTTCGTAGTCAGAGTGAACTGCTTCAGGCACTGTTTGCACTTGAAAAGGCGGCCGTCTTTGTAGGTCCACGCCGCCCAGCAGCCGCAGCGGTTGCAATAGGGCTCGCCGCCGTTCGCCAGGAATCGATAGTGCCTGAACAAGGCGCGCGCGTCCTCCTCCGAAAGTTCGGCGATCTCGCTGGGCGTCGCGGCTTGCACCGGGCCTTGGAGGAGAGCGAGTGAGGGCAGCGCGGATGTGGGGTTTAGGTCGCATATCCGCAATACTCATCGCACTAGGCCCTGTCAAGAAGTTCATCGCAGATGTGCGATATATGGCACCTGTTGCGCGATGGTGGTCGCGTTCCTTGTGGCCATGACTACGTGCTGGTAGGACCGGTGCATGCCCGATTCACCCGCCGCAGCTGCGGACCCCGCGCAGGTTGAGAAGGCGTGGCGCGAGCAGGTGAAGCGCCTGCTCAAGCGGGAGCTGAAGGGTCAGAGCCTCACCTACGAGGAGGTGGCCAAGCGGCTGCGGGCGATCGGCGTGGAGGAGACGGAGGTCAGCATCCGAAACAAGATTAGCCGGGGCACTTTCCCGGCGACCTTCCTGCTCCAGTTCATGCACGTGCTGGGCGTCAGGCTGGTGCCGGTCTCGCCGACGACCGGCACGGAGGTGGTGTTGGCGCCGGAGCTGATGGGGACCATGCCGCAGGTCAGCATGACGCCCGAGTTGTGGGCGGCGATCACGGGGCGTAAGGCGGAGTGACGCCGGTCTGCGCCACGGGGTCGCGCTTGGAGACGGGCGGCACCTCCGCATAGGGTGACGCCTTAGTGCGAGCGGGGGGCGTATGGCGGAGAGTAGGCGCGAGGAGCAGTTCCTCGCGGAGCTGAAGACGCTTGGCGGTTCCGCCGGCAATGGCGCGCTGAGGATCAGGCTTGGCTGGGAGACCGCCGACTACGACGAAGTGAAGCGTCAGCTGGTGGCGCGTGGCGTCGTCGAACTCGCCCGCGGGCGTGGCGGTGGTGTTCGTCTCCGATCTGGGGAGGCCAGCTCGGCAGCTGCGCCGGCGAAGGCCGCGCCTGCGCGCAAGGCGGCGGCCAGCTCGCCCAAGACAGGCTTCAGCGCCATGACCCAGACGCTGTGGGCGGCGGCGGACAAACTGAGGGGCAACCTAGATGCGGCGGAATACAAGCATGTCGCCCTGGGTCTGATCTTCCTGAAATACATCTCCGACCGTTTCGACGAGCGCCGCGCCCAGGCGCTGGCCGACCCGGAGGAGCAGAACCTCGCAGACGAGCGCGACCTCTACCTGGGCGACAACGTCTTCTGGGTGCCCGAGCAGGCGCGCTGGGGCTTCCTAAAGGACAACGCCACCAGCACAGACCCGACCATCGGCGCGTTGATCGACCGGGCCATGCGGCAGATCGAGGAGGAGAACCCGTCGCTCAAGGGCGTGCTCACCAAGGCCTACGCCCGGCCCGAGCTGGACCAGACGCGCCTGGGCGAGGTGGTGAAGCTCTTCTCCGACCTCGCCTTCCAGGACGCCCACCACGGTCAGGACGTGCTCGGCCGCGTCTATGAGTATTTTTTGGGTCAGTTCGCCATCGCCGAGGGCAAGCGGGGCGGGCAGTTCTACACGGCGGGCTGCGTGGTCCAGCTCCTTGTGGAGATGATCCAGCCCTTTAAGGGGCGCGTCTACGACCCCTGTTGCGGGTCCGGCGGGATGTTCGTGCAGTCGGAGCGCTTCGTGGAGGCGCACGGCGGCGTGCAGAACGACGTCTCCGTCTTCGGCCAGGAGTCCAACCCCACCACTTGGCGGCTCGCCAAGATGAACCTCGCCATCCGCGGCATCGAGGCCGACCTCGGGCCGAAGTGGGCGGACAGCTTCCACGAGGACCTGCACCCCGGCCTCAAGGCCGACTTCGTGTTGGCCAACCCGCCCTTCAACGACAGCGACTGGGGCGGCGAGAGGGGCCGCGCCGGCGAGCGCTGGCCCTACGGCGCGCCGCCCGCGGGCAACGCGAACTTCGCCTGGGTGCAGCACTTCATCCATCATCTGGCACCCCACGGGGTGGCGGGGTTCGTGCTGGCCAACGGCTCGCTCTCCAGCCAGCAGTCGGGCGAAGGTGACATCCGCCGGGCTATCCTTGAGGCCGATCTTGTGGACTGCATCGTCAGCCTGCCGGGCCAGCTGTTCTCCACGACCCAGATACCCGTCTGTCTGTGGTTCCTGGCGCGGGACAAGTCGAACGGGCTGGTGAGGGACAAGACGCTGCGTAACCGCCGCGGCGAGACCCTTTTCATCGATGCCCGCGGCATGGGCTCCATGGAGACCCGCACTCTTAAGGTGCTGACCACGAAGGACATCGCCAGGGTCGCCGGGACCTACCACGCTTGGCGTGAAAAGGGCGGCGCCTACGCCGACGAAGCCGGGTTCTGCAAGTCGGCGACGACCGCCGAGATCGCGGGACAGTCGCACGTGCTCACGCCGGGCCGCTACGTGGGAGCGGCGGCGGCGGACGAGGACGACGAGCCATTTGACACCAAGATGCGGCGGCTGACAGGCACACTGCGCGAGCAGATGGCCGAGGGCGTTCAGCTTGACGAGCGTATCCGCGTTGCGCTGGCGGGGATCGGACATGGATGGTGAATGGACGACGGTCCGACTCGGTGACGTTGCCGACGTGAACTGGGGCGACACGTCGGTCACAAAGGACAGCTACCGACCTACAGGTTTCACCGCCTTCAGTGCGTCTGGCCCGGATGGATTTCGCCCCACCTACGATCATGAAGGCTTTGGAGTAGTGCTGAGCGCGATTGGCGCTTCGTGCGGAGCAACCTGGCTGGCGCGTGGCAAGTGGTCGTGCATCAAGAACACGATCAGGTTCTGGAGCCGACGACCCGAGTATGACACTCGGTTTCTATTCTGGGCAACCCGCGGGCAGTCGTTCTGGCCGAGGCGAGGCTCCGCGCAACCCTTCATCTCGCAAGGAGATGCCCGAGCGGTGACGTTGCAAGTGCCGCCCCTGAGGGAGCAGCAACGTATCGCCGAGTTGCTTGGTGCGCTGGATGAAAAGATCGAGCTGAACCGGCGCGTGACAGAGACGCTGGAGGCGACGGCGCGGGCGCTGTTCAGGAGCTGGTTCGTCGACTTCGACCCCACCCGCACCAAAGCTGAAGGTCGCCCCAACGCCCTCCCCAGCACCCTCGCCGCGCTGTTCCCGGATAGTTTCGGTGCGAACGGTTTGCCGGCAGGGTGGATGTTGTCGACCGTAGGCGGCTTGTTCGACGTGATCGGCGGCAACACGCCGCCAACGTCCGCAGCAGAAAACTGGGGCGGGCCGCATCAGTGGGCGACCCCCAAGGATTTGTCAGGCCTAGACTACCCTGTCCTCCTAAAGACCGAGCGTGAGATTACCGAGGTCGGCTTGGCGAGCTGTACGTCCGGTCTGCTTCCGCCTGGAAGCCTCCTGCTCTCGTCCAGGGCGCCGATAGGATACATGGCCTTCGCCTCGCAGCCGGTGGCGGTCAATCAAGGCTTCGCAGGTTTTTTGAGGCGGGACGTCAGCACTGCCTACGCTTGGGCTTGGTGCTCCGAACACATGAACATGATCCGCGGCAACGCGGGTGGATCGACCTTCCCAGAAATCAGCAAGGCCGTTCTTCGCGCCCTGCCAATGCTGCGTCCCACCGAAGCGGTTCTGGCGGCGTTCGACCAAGCGCTTGACCCGATTATAACCCGATTGATTGCTGCCGCGGAGCAATCCCGCGCCCTCGCAATCCTTCGCGACACACTCTTCCCAAAACTCATCTCCGGCGAGCTGCGCATTCGCAACGTCGAAGAGGCAATCGCGGCGGCCTGAGTAATGGCCTACTCGCTCCAGCTTCTCCGCGCACTGATCGACGCTCATCCCGACCGCGCAGAGCGGCTCGTCCCACATGTAGAAGCGTTGGAGGCGAGTATAGAGGGGCAGCCGGCGTTTTGCCTTCAGAACGTTAGAAGTCTGTTTGAGGCTGCGCACCACACGGTTGCGCCGCGCCTGAATATCGCCTTTGCCAAGAATGATGGCTTCCCTAAGCGGATGCGGCGCGTGATCGAGGCGATGGACTTTTCCATCGCCGACCACCCGGAGGCAGAACGGATCAATCAGCACTTCGCTGCGCTTACAAAGGGGATTGACGACGTGGCGGTGGCGCTCGCTGATCTGAGCAACGTCCCCAACATGCGTCACGGCGGTTCGCTTGATTGGGGAACGCTCGAACGGCAGCACGCACGGATGCTCGGCGGCCTTTGCGATGCCCTCGTCAGTTTCCTCTTCGACGTCGCCTGGAGCCGGCCCGACCTCACGGACCTGTCGACCGAACCTGAACGATACGAGGAGTTCGCGGCGTTCAACGAGTGGTTCGACGATGAAAACGCTGAGGTGGAGGTGGCTGGCTCTATCTTCCCCGCCAGCTTAGTTCTCCACCGGCTCGACCAAACTCGATATGATGCGATCCGTCAGGAATGGGCCGCTGAGCCCACGGATGACGGCGCGGCGAACGGAGCGGCGTGATGGATTACCCGCTCCCGCCGAATAGCTCGACTCACTCCGTTCGCGAGGCGGCGGTCGAACTCGCGGCGCTATCCTGGTTCGACCTGATCGGCTGGCGCACCGTCAACGGTGAATACCTGGCGCCCGGCGGGCCGATGGGCGCGCGCAGCGACTACCGCCAGGTCGTACTGGAACCGGAGCTGCGGAGCGCGCTCGCCGCCCTGAACCCCGAGGCCACGCCGGCGATGATTACCGCCGCGGTGCGCACACTGACGGAGGCGCCCAGCCAGGACTTGAAGGAGAACAACCGCGCCTTCCATCGCCTGCTGTCCGACGGCTTCTCGGTGGAGGCGACGCACCTCGGCGAAGGCCACTACGAGCCTATGCGGTTGTTCGACCGCGGCGTGCTCGCCAACAACCGCTGGCTTGTCGCCAACCAGTTCGTCGTCCAGGGCGACCGTGAGGTGATCCGGCCGGACATCGTCGCCTTCGTGAACGGCCTGCCGCTCGCCGTTCTGGAGCTGAAGAGCCCTATCCACGAGCAGGCGACGCTGGAGACGGCGTTCACACAGCTGCAGAACTACAAGGCTAAGGTGCCGGAGCTGTTCCGCACCAACCAAGTGCTGGTTATCAGCGACGGCTTGGATGCGCGGATCGGATCGCTCACCGCCGGGCAGGACCGCTTCGGCCCCTGGCGGACCATCGAAGGCGACCAGCTAGATGACGCCGGCAGGCCGGAGCTGGAGGTGCTGATCCGTGGCGTGTTCGCCATGGAGCGCTTCCTTGACCTGGTCATCGACTACGTCGCTTTCGAGATCGTCGACGGCGTGGTCAAGTCGAAGAAGCTGGCGGGCTATCACCAGTTCCACGCCGTGAGGAAGGCGGTCGCCTCCGTCGAGCAAGCGACGGCGGCCGACGGAGACCGGCGAGGCGGGGTGGTGTGGCACACCCAGGGCAGCGGCAAGTCGCTGACCATGCTGTTCTTCGTGCGCCAGCTGCAGCTGGCCAAGCCGTTGAAGAACCCTACCGTCGTGCTCGTCACCGACCGCAACGACCTGGACGACCAGCTCTTCGGCACCTTCAGCGACCACATCTCCGCCCTGCGCGGCCAGCCGCGGCAGGCCGACAGCGCCGGGGCCATGCGCCAGCTGCTGACGGTGGACGTCGGCGGCTTGGTGTTCACCGGCATCCAGAAGTTCCGCGGCGGCGATGGCGAGCACCCCCTGCTCACCGATCGGCGCAACGTCATTGTCATCGCCGACGAGGCGCATCGCTCGCAGTATGGCTTCGGCAAGCGCTTCCAGGTGGAGAAGGGGGGCGTGCGCGAGGCCGTCGGCTTCGCCGAGTATCTCCGCCAAGCCCTGCCGAACGCCACCTTCGTCGGCTTCACCGGCACGCCGATCGAGGAGAAGGACCGAAACACCCAGGCGGTGTTCGGCGACGTGATCGACACCTACGACATGACGCAGGCGGTGGCGGACAGGGCCACCGTGCCGATCCACTACACGGCCCGGCTGGTGAAGCTGCGGCTGGAGCTGACGGACGAGGAGCGCCAGGAACTCGACGCCCTCGCAGAGGAGCTGTCCGAGGGCGACGACGCCGCGGTCGAGCGGGAGAAGGGCAGGCTCAGCCGGTTCGAGGAGGCGGTAGGCGCGCCCGACCGGCTGGACGCCGTCGCTGCCGACGTCGTCACGCACTTCGAGCGCCGGCGCGAGGCGATGGGCGGCGGCAAGGGCATGATCGTCACCGTCAGCCGGCGTGTGGCGGTGGAAGTCTACAACCGCATCGCTGCGCTTCGGCCGGAGTGGGCCTCCGCCGATCCATGCGACGACGCCAGCGGCTTGCTGAAGGTGGTGATCACCGGAAAGGGCAACGCCGACCCCGAGCTGCTGCAGCCGCACCTACGCAGCGACGCACGCCGCAAGGCGCTGGCGGAGCGCTTCAAAGACCCACGCTCCGGCTTCGACCTCGCCATCGTGCGCGACATGTGGCTGACGGGCTTCGACGCGCCGTCGATGCATACGCTCTACATCGACAAGCCGATGCGGGGGCACGGGCTCATGCAGGCCATCGCCCGCGTGAACCGCGTGTGGGGCGACAAGCCCGGCGGCTTGGTGGTCGACTACCTCGGGATTGGTGCTGAACTGCGCGAGGCGCTCGCCCAATATACCGAGCGCGACCGCAACCAGGTCCGGCCCGACCTCGATGAGGCCCTCCGCCAGACGCTTCAGCGGTTGGAGAGCGCGGAGGCGCTGCTTCAGGGCGTGGACTGGCGACGCTTCTTCGGCGCGCCACCGGCCGAGCGGCTGACAGTGCTAAAGCTCTGTCTGGAGCACCTTCTCTCCACCCAGCACCGCGACCGTTTCGTAGAGGTCGGCCTCGAACTGGAGACCGCTTACGCGATCACGGCCGGCGACGAGCGGGTCGCCGCCCGGCGTGACGAGATCGCCCTCATGGCGGCGATCCGCGCCAACCTCCTGAAATACACCTTCGGCCGGGCTCGGAGCCGAACCGAAGTGGAGCGCGACATCCGGCAGCTCCTGTCCCGCGCCGTCATGTCGGACGGCATCCTGGACGTGTTCCAGTCCGCCGGCCTGGATCGGCCCGACCTGTCGATCCTGTCTGACGAGTTCCTGCAGGAAGCGCGGCAGTCGAAGCAGCCCAGCCTCGCCGTGGAGACGCTCCGCCGGCTGCTGGAAGGGGAAATCAAGGCGCGCACCGCCTCCAACATCGTGGAGGCGCGCAAGCTGACCGACCGGCTGGACGAAACCCTGCGACGCTACCACAACCGTGCGGTCGACAGCCTGCAGGTAATCGAGGAGCTGCTCGCGCTCGCCGCCGACCTGCAGGCGGCGCGTCAGCGTGGCGAGGACCTGGGGCTCTCGGGCGAGGAGCTGGCGTTCTACGACGCCCTGTCGGAGAACGGCTCGGCCAAGGAGATGATGGAGCACGACACCCTGCGCACCCTGGCGCAGATGCTCGTCACCACCATTCGCTGTTCCGCCTCCATCGACTGGACGCGCAAGGAGAGCGTCAGGGCCAAGATGCGCATCGAGGTGCGCAAGATGCTCGCCCGCTATGGCTACCCGCCCGACCTCCAGCGTGCGGCTGTTGACCTGGTCATCAAGCAGGCGGAGGCCCTAGCCTACAGCTGGACGTAGGGCTGCTGGCCAACACGCCGGTCGTGGTCTCCCCCGAGCGCAGCAGCCGATCCACCCGCCCGCCTACGAGGACCCAGCCCTGAGGCGCGTCCGACAGATCAACCGCTCTGACCCTTCCGGCTACGCGATGGCCGCGGAGGCAAGCTCGAACTCGCTTGGCCATGAGCGCCTCTAGCCCTCGGTCTGTCTCATCGAGTTCACGCGCTTCCACGACGGCCTGGGCCAGCTCCCGAGAGGTGATGGGCGTCTCGGCTCCCCGGAGGGTGTCGATGATGACGCTGGTGACCTCACCGTAACCAGCCGCGTGCGGAGGGCGGGTCCGCTTCGGCCTGATCAGATCGACCTGAACGTCGGGGTGTAGGATCGCCAGGACAGCGTCCACGTGCGCGATCGCATGCTGAAGCTCTCGTCCGCGTGCGCGCACGCCCTCCAGTTCTCCCGCGAGTTGGGCGCGCTTGCGCACGAGTGCGTGGAGGGCTGGGGCATGGTCCGCACCCTGAGGAACGATGCTGCTCGGCATCCGCCCAAAGTAGCTGACGCCCGCAAACCCTTCAGCAGCCTCAAGGTGTGTTTGCTACCCAATGCCGGCGCCAACCCTCTCCTGCTCGCGCGAGAGGGACAGCCGCCGCAGGCGGCAGGGTGAGGGCCAGTGTCCGGTCGCCGCGTCCCGACCCCCACCCTGACCGCTGCGCGGTCTGTCCCTCCCCCGCTGGCGCGGGAGAGGGTAGCGTGCGGTCATGCCCGCGCTACTCGCCGCCCTCGCCCTGCTCGCCGCGCCGCCGCAGCACCCGGTGGAGAACTGGGCCGACGAGCACAGCCAGCTCACCTCCGGACCGCAGTACGCGCGCTCCAAGGCGACCTGCCGCCGGCTCGGCGAGCCTCACGCACCCGCAGCGGACCAGCCCACGCCGGCGCAGGCGCGCGCCCTCAAGGGCTGCGACTCCGAGAAGCTCTACTACGGCCAGGGCGCGCGGCCGGACTACGCGCGCGCCCGCCAGTGCGCCTTCGTCGACGTGGACACCACCGACGACACGGAGGTGTTCGGCGGCTCCACCATCCTGATGCAGGTCTACGCCAACGGACTGGGCGTGACGAAGAACCTCGACCTCGCCACCGCCTACGCGTGCGGGATCGAGGGCGCCCCCGCCGAGATCGACGAGCGCGTGAACCACCTGCAGGCGCTGAAGGCCAAGCCCTCGCCGAAGCGCTTCGACTACTGCGACGACATCACCAGCGGCCTCGCCGAGGGCTACTGCCAGAGCCGCGCCTCCGACAGCGCCAAGGTGGGCCGCGATGCACGGCTGCGCGCGTTCGCCGCCGGGCTGCCGGCCGCCGCCAAGCCGCTCTACCCGCCCATGAAGAAGACGTTCGACGCCTTCGTCGACGCACACGGCGACGGAGAGGTCGACCTCTCCGTCGCCGTGTGCGTCGCCATCGAGATCCAGGAGGAGGACGACGTGCGCGACGCCTGGACCAAGGACCTCGCCGCCCTGCTCGCCGGCCGCTGGGCGCCCGCCGCGCCCGCGCAGGCTAAGGCGGCGGACGCGGCGCTGAACGCCAGCTACCGCAAAGCGCTCGCCGCCAACGCTAAGAACACCGGCGGCGAGGTGCAGCCCGACGGGGTGCGCAAGGCGCAGCGCGCCTGGCTGCCCTACCGCGACGCCTTCGTCCGCTTCGCGCGCGCCGCGGCCCCGGGTATGAGCGCCGACGCCGTGCTGGCGCACCTGACGCACGTGCGCAGCGAGCAGCTGGACGCGCTGGTGAACTGACGGCGGCGCGCGGCTTGCGGCCGGGCGTGCGGAACGGGGCGGGAACGCCTATTCTGTCCGCATGAGTCTCGCCGAGCCCGTCGTCGCGGACGCGCCTTCGGCCGCCACCAACGCGGCCGCCTACAGCGTCAGCGAGCTCGCGTTCGCCCTCAAGCGCACCCTGGAGGACGCCTACGGCCACGTGCGGCTGCGCGGCGAGGTGAGCAAGGTCACGCGCCACGCCAGCGGCCACACCTACCTGTCGATCAAGGACGACAAGGCGTGCCTCGACGGGGTGATCTGGAAGAGCGTGCGCGGGATCGCCGTGCGGCCGGAGACGGGGATGGAGGTGGTGGTCACCGGCCGCATCACCACCTATCCAGGCCGCTCGCAGTACCAGATCCTGATCGAGACGCTGGAGCCCGCGGGCGTCGGCGCGCTCCTGGCGCAGCTGGAGCGGCTCAAGGCCAAGCTGAACGGCGAGGGCCTGTTCGCGGCGGAGCGCAAACGGCCGATCCCGCCCTCGCCCGCGGTGATCGGCGTGGTGACCAGCCCGACCGGGGCGGTGATCCGCGACATCCTCCACCGCCTGCGCGAGCGCTGGCCCTGCCGCGTGCTGCTGTGGCCCGTGGTGGTGCAGGGGGCGGACGCGGCTGCGCAGGTGTGCGCCGCCCTGCGCGGGTTCGACGCCCTGCCCGCGCCGGGAACGCCGGGAGCCGCGGCCGCCCTCCCCCGGCCCGACGTGGTGATCGTGGCGCGGGGCGGCGGCTCGGTGGAGGACCTGTGGCCCTTCAACGACGAGGCGCTCGCCCGCACGGTGGCCGCCTGCCGCCTGCCGGTGATCTCGGCGGTGGGCCACGAGACGGACACCACGCTGATCGACTTCGTCGCCGACCGCCGCGCGCCCACCCCCACGGCCGCCGCAGAGATGGCGACGCCCGTGCTGGCCGAACTCGCCGCCCGCGTCGCGGAGAGCGGGCGGCGCATGGGGCGCTGCAGCCAGGCGCACCTGGAGCGCGGCCGCACGCGCCTCACCGCCGCCGCCCGCGGCCTGCCGAGGCCCGACATCCTGCTGGGCTTGGCGGAGCAGCGCTTCGACTCGGCCGCCGGGCGCCTCGGTCCCGCCCTGGCGCGCAACACGGACGCCCACGGCCGCGACCTCGAGCGCCTCGCGGCCCGCCTCGCGCCGCCCCTTCTGGAGCGCCCGCTGCGCCAGCGCGCCGAGCGGCTGGCGGAGGTGGACGCGCGCCTGCAC
>CAXTCO010000039.1:0-14347 GCA_964242255.1 uncultured Caulobacteraceae bacterium
GGCGCCGCCCGCGTCGACCACGGGGCCGCGCCGGTCGGCGGGGCGCGGCGCGGGCGGATCGCCCGCGGGGTCCGTCGCCGGAGCCTCGGCCGCATGGGCCTTGCCGCTGTGGAAGAAGGCCGCGCCCACCAGCGCGATCAGCAGCGCCGCCGGGTGCAGCATCACGTTGGAGCCTGGCCGGCGCACGGTGGCGAGCGGATGCGCCGCGATCACGTCGCGCACCAGGGCGGCGAAGTCGCGGCCCCGCGCCGGCGACCCGAACGCGGCGCCGTCCACGATGTAGGCGCCGTCCACGCGGGCGAAGTGGATGAACACCTCGCCCGTGTCGGCGCGGCAGAACACGAACCAGGGGTCGCCCTCGTCCGACAGGCCGCGGTCCGTCTCGAGCTGCAGGCCCGCCTGGAGCAGCGCGCTCTCCACCCGGTAGAACTCGGCCAGCTCTTGGCGCGACCAGTCGCGCGAGACGGGCTCACGCAGGCGCGGGGCGCTGGCGAAGGAGAGGATCTGGGCCGGCATGGAAGGGGCTCAACGGCCTCCAAGCGCGAGGCGCCCCGCGGGCGCCGGGTCAGTCGGCGAACAGCACCTGATAGGTGATCGGGTCGTAATAGCGAAGCAGGCCCGTCACGAAAACCTTGGGCTCGATCCCCAGCGCCGCCGCCCAGTCGGTGTAGCGGTCGGGCGGGATGCGGCCCCGGCCGGTCTCCAGCTGCGAGATGAAGGTGTAGTAGTCGGCCCCCACCTTGGCCGCGAGCTGCCGCTGCGACAAGCCCGCGCCCTCGCGCAGCTCCTTCAGCCACCGTCCGCCCTCGCGCCGGAGGTCTTGGACGTCGGAAGCGCTGCGCCGCTGCGGGTTGCCGTACATGGAGCCTGCGCCCGGACGGGGGACGTCCCGCCGTGTTCATAGTCCTTAAGGCGTGGCGACGGGGGGTACAAGCCCCGCTAGTTATGAAAACGCTCAACCCCCGCGGCGATTGCGCGCACCCTCACTTCGGCGACGCGGCCGGGGCGGAGATGGTGGGCGGCGTGCGCGGGTCGGGCGGGGTGGGGGGCGCGGGCGGCGGCGCCGCGGGCGTGCGGTTCAGCGTGGCGAGGATGGAGGTGACCGGCGCGTCCAGGTCGGGCGTGGCGGGCAGTTCGGCCCCGCCCGGCCGCGCCTCGGCGATGGAGGCGGGGCGCTGCGGCGCGAGCGGCGGGGCGAGCAGGTGGTCGAACACGTGGGCCGGAACCTCCAGCGGAGTCGCACCGTAGTTCCTGATCTTGCGCAGGTTGGCGGCCTCGTCGTAGCGCGGCGTCTTCGGCGCGAACATGCGCGCGTCCAGCGTGCCGACGTTGGACAGGAGCTGCACGCGGCCGGCGTATTCCTGGGCGCGCACGCGCACGAGGTTCTGCTGGGCGTTGGTGAGCTCCAGCTCGGCGTTCAGCACCTCGATCTGCGAGCGCAGGGCGAACTTCTCCTCCTGGCGCACGCCGTAGAAGGCGAACTCGTCGGCCTTCACCTCGTCCTCGTAGGTGGAGACCTGCTTGCGGCTGGCGGCCAGCTGCTCCCAAGCGGCGGAGACGTTCTGGGTCACCTGGAGGCGAACGTCGTCGATGTTCAGCCGGTCGCGGTTGTTCTCCTCCACGGCTTGGCGGATCTGGCTGGTGAGCTGGCCGGAGGTGAAGATCGGCTGGCTGAAGTTGATCGACGCCGAGCGGGTGTCGAGCTCGCCTGACTGTTCGAACGGCCCGCTGACGGGGCCGCGGCTGAAGTCCACGCGGGCGGTGACTGTGGGCAGCTTGCTCGCCCGGGCCTCCCGCACGCGGGCCCGCGAGCCGAGCTCGCCGAACACGGCGGCGCGCAGCTGCGGGTTGGTCTCCTCCGCCGCGGTGAAGGCTTTCTCGATCGTCTCGGGCAGCGCCTCCAGCGGCGGCGGCGGGGCCAGGTCGACGGGGTTCTGGCCGACGGCGGCGAGGTATTGCGCCCGGCTGACGGCCAGCTGCGCCTGGATCGCCACGAGGCCCGAGCGCGCCTGCGCCAGGCGCGCCTTGGACTGCGCCGTGTCGGTGGCGGTGAGCTGGCGCACCTTGAATTTGGCCTCGGCGTCGTGGAGCTCGCGCTCCAGCACCGCCACCGTGTCCTGGTTGATGGTCAGGAGCTGCTCGTCGCGCCGCACGTCCACGTAGGCGGTGACCACGCGCGTCAGCAGGTCCAGCTCGAAGCGGCGCAGGTTCTCGCGCCCCGTCTTGATCTGCGCCTCCGCTTCCGTGACCCGCGCGGCGTTCCGCCCCCCGGTCCAGAGGGGCTGGACCACCGAGACGCTCTCCGAGTCCTGGTTCAGGGTCTCCTCGCCCTGCTCCGCCCCCGGGGCCGTCTTGCTGATCTGGTAGTTGTTGTTCTGCGCCGCGGCGTTGGCGACGATCTGCAGCCCATAGCCGGAGCGCGCCTGCACGTAGCTCTCGTCCAGGGCGCGCAGGGCGGCGCGTTGCGACTGCAGGCCGGGGTTGGTCTCGTAGGTGTAGGCGATGGCCTCCGCCAGGGTGGTCGCGCGGGCGGGAGCGGCGGCGCAGCCCGCGGCCAGGGCGAGGGCCGCGGCCGTTCCGAGCAGGCGGGCCGGGGGGAGCGTCATGCAGGGGTCCTATGCGGACGAAGGGGGCGGAGCCATGACGGCGCCGCGTCAGCGACCATCCGCCTCACGCGAGCAGCCGGGCGACGGTGGAGGGCCAGTCGAGGCCGCGCCCGTGCCACTCCGCCTGGGCGGCGCGGCCCAGGGCGGCGGTGCGGGCGGGCTCGGCGAGCAGGCGGTCGAGGGCGGAAGCCAGGGCCTCGGGCGCGGGCGCGACGACCGCGCCCGTGGCGTCCGACACCATCTCCAGCAGGCCGCCGGAGTCGGTGGTGGTCAGCACGGGCTTGCCGGCGGCGAAGGCCTCCATGGTGACGTAGCCCAGGCTGTCCTCGTCGAAGGGCAGGTAGGCGCAGGCCGTCGCGCCGTTCATCCAGGCGGCGACGTCCCCGCGCGGGTGGAAGCCGAAGCGCAGCTCCACCCGGCCGGCGAGGTCGTGCTCGGCCACCAGGGCGCGCAGGCGCTCGGCGTAGGCGTCGCTTTCCGGCGGGCCGGCGACCACGAGGCGGCCAGGCGCGCGCACCCGCGCCATGGCCTCCACCAGCAGGTGCTGGCGCTTGCCGGGCGCGACGCGGCCGCCGGCGAAGACGTAGCCGCCCGGCTCGCCGCCGGTGAACAGCTCCGCGTCGTTCAGCGGCGGGTAGAGCACCTCCGCCTCCGGCCCCCCGTAGCGGCGCAGCCGGTCGCGGGTGACGGGGGAGTTGCAGAGGATCCGCTTGGTCCCGGAGAAGGCGAGCGTGTCGGCGCGGCGCACGATCCGCTTGATCTCGCCCTCGCGGCCCGCGTCGCCGAGCCCCTGGCCGGCGTCGCCCAGGTCGTAGGCCTGGCGGAACTGGTGCAGCAGCCACAGGGTCTTATGGTCGTGCGGGACGAGGTAGGCCGGGAACTTCAGGGCGATCACCCGGTCCACGTTGAACAGGCGGAAGGTCTGGTGGATCAGCACCTCCTCCACCAGCCGCTCGGAGGGCGACCACGCGAAGGGCAGGCGCAGGAGCTCGCTCTCCACGCCCTTCGTGGCGTTCAGCCGGCGCACGAGGTTGTCGGCCAGCTCCTCCGCGCCGCCGCGGAGGAAGGGGGCGGCGTTGTTGACGACCAGCACCTTCATGCGCCCGCGCCCGGGTGCGGGCCGCCAAGCGCCTCGACGACGCGGCCCCAGTCGATGCGCAGCTCGGCGAGGCGCGCCTTGTTCTCGCGGCCCATGCGGGCGGCGGCGGCCTTGTCGCTCCACAGGCGGTCGAGGGCGGCGGCGATCGCGCGGGGGTGCGGATCGGCCACCAGGCCGTTGCGGCCGTCCTCCACCAGCTCCAGCACGCCGCCGCTGTCGGTGGTGGTCAGCACCGCCTTCTCGGCGTGCGCCGCCTCCAGGGAGGGGTAGCCGTAACTGTCCTCGTCGTGGGGCAGGTAGGCCAGGGCCAGGGCGCCGGAGATCAGCTCGGCCTTCTCGTCCTCGCCGATCCAGCGGTCGTCCCAGGCGACGCGGTCGTGCAGGGCGAGGTCGCCCACGAGGTCCTTCAGCCGCCGGGCGTAGGCCGGCCCGCTGGAGGCGCCGCACAGGCGCAGGCGCACGGGCGTGGTCACGTAGGCCATGGCCGCGACCAGGAGGTGCTGGCGCTTGTGCGGCTCGGCCCGGCAGACGGCCAGCACCTCGTCGCCGTAGCCGGCGTTGCTGAAGCGCTCCGGCCGCCAGACCGGCGGGTAGAGCGGCTCGGAGGCTGTGCCGTTGAAGCGGCGCAGGCGGTCGCTGACGATTTGCGAGTTGGTGTAGACGCGCCGCGCCTCGCCGAAGGCGGCCGTGTCGATCGTGCGCAGCTGGTCGCGGACGGCGCGGTTGAACGGCGTGTCCGGCGGGGCGTGCTCGGCGCCCCACATGTCGTAGTAGGTGCGGATGTGGTGGATGAACCACAGCACCTTGTCCGGGTGCGGGATCACGTAGGACGGCGGGCGGAAGGCGACCAGCCGGTCCGACCACTGCGCCAGGTCCATCATGCGGAAGGCGGCGACCTGGTCCAGGAGTTCGTGGGGCGCGTCGGAGAAGGGCAGGTAGAAGCGCTCCACCTCGTGGCCGGCCTCGCGCAGCTTGTCCTCGGCCCACTCCACGATGAAGCGGGCGCCGCCGTGCACGAAGGGCACGAAGGTGGAGGCGAGGACGATGCGCAACGGCCCGCCCTCAGGCCCGGACGACGCGGGCGGGCACGCCCGTGGCCAGGGCGCCCGCCGGGACGTCGCGCACGATCACGCCGCCGGCCCCCACCTGCGCGTCCTCGCCGATGGTGACGCCGGGGATGGCGCAGCAGCCCACCCCGAGAAAGGCGCGCGCGCCGACCGTGACGTTCCCCGCCAAGCCGCAGCGCGGGGCGACGTGGCACGCCTCGCCCAGGTCGTTGTCGTGGTCGACGGCCGCGCCCGTGTTGACGATGGCGAGGTCTCCCACCCGCGTATCCGCGTTCAGGCAGGCGCCGGCCATGATCGCCACGCCCTCGCCCAGCACCACGGAGGGAGACAGCACGGCGGAGGGGTGGACGGCGTTGACCAGCGTGTAGCCGAGCCCGCGAAGCCGGCCGCCGAGGCGCGCGCGGAGCGCATTGCCGCCGAGCGCCACGAAGGCGTGCGCGAGCCCTTCGGCGCGCAGGCGCTCCAGGTCGTGGTCGGAGCCGATCACGGGCGCGCCGGCCACCGCGCGCGGCGTCGGGTCGGCGTCGAGCACGCCTGCGACCTCGCGGCCGCCTGCGCGCAGGGACTCGATCGCCACCTTGGCGTGCCCGCCCGCGCCCAGCACGAGCACCCGGCCCCCCGACATCGCCCTACTTCTCGCGGAAGGACTGCTGGAACGCCCCGGTCAGCGGCTGGTAGATGTACTGCAGCGCCGTGCGGCTGCCGATCGGCACGGTGACGTCGACGGGATAGCCTGCGCGCAGGCGGCCCTTCATCTGCGGCGGCAGGCTGTCCTGGTTCACCTGCACGATGGCCAGGTAGTAGGGCACGTGCTGCGCTTCGTCGACGAGGCGGTCCTGGCTGACGCTCTGGATGTGGCCGAAGATCACCGGGATGGTGCGGTCGTGGAAGGTGGAGAAGCGCAGCTCCACCCTCTGGCCGGGATGCAGGCTGTCCACGTCGTTGGGGCTGAAGCGCGCCTGGATGACCATGTCGCCCTTGTCCGGCGCGATCTCCACCAGGGGTTCGGCCTGCCGCACCACCGCGCCCTCCGTGAAGAAGCGCAGGTTCTGCACCGTGCCGGCCATGGGGGCGGTGATGTTGACGCGCTTGGCTTGGTCCGACGCCACAGAATAGCGCTGGCGGATGTCGGTCTGCTGCGTCTGCACGTCCGACGAGTCCTTGGACACCTCCTGCTGGAACTGCGCCTGCAGCTGGCGCATCTGCAGCTGCGTCTCGCCGATGGACTTCTGCGAGCGCGCCTTGTCGGCGACCAGCCGGCCGATGGTGCCCGTCATGTTGGCGCGGTCGCGCTGCAGGGCGAGCAGGCGCGGGCGGGGCATCAGGTCCTGCTTGTAGAGCTCGGTGGAGCCTGCGATCTCGTCGTCGAGGTAGGCGACCTGCTGCTTGGCGCTGCTGTTCTGCTCGTCGATGCCCTGGATCTCGGTCTGGTACTGGCCGACGCGGCTCTTCAGCACCTCGATCTGGCTCTGCAGGGTGGCGCGGCGCTCCTGGAACTGGCGCGCTTCGTCCTGCATGGCCTGGGTCGCGACGGGGTCGTTCCCCGCCTTGAGCAGCTCGGGCGACCACTTGATCGCGGACGCTTCGTCGCGCTCGGCGGTCAGGCGGTCGCTCTTGGCCAAGAGGCTGTAGAGCTGGTTCTTGGAGATGTCCAAGGCGGCGTTGGCCTGCACCGAATCCAGCGTGAACAGCATCTGGCCCGCGTTCACGTGCTGGCCCTCGTGGATGTAGATGCCGCGGATGATCCCGCCTTCGAAGTGCTGAATCGTCTGCTTGTTGGTGTCGTTGGTCACCGTGCCGTGTCCGATCACGGCGGAGGCCAGGGGCGTCACGCCGGCCCAGACGCCCAGGGCGCCGAAGGTCAGGCCGATCACCGCGAGGCCCGCGATGGCCACCTTGCGGAAGTCGTCGGAAGGGCGGGCGAGGTCCGTCATCGGGGTTGCTCCGGATCGCTCGGGCGTCAGGCGCCGGCCGGGGCGGGCGCGGGGTTCTGGTTGGCGGGCGCGGGCGCGCCGCCTGCGCTCTGGGCCTGGCCTTGAGCCGGCTGGCCCTGGGCTTGGCCCTGCTGCTGCATCAGGTGCTGCAGCACGGCGTCGCGCTCGCCGAAGGCGGCGGCCTGGCCGTTCTGCATGAAGAGGAGCTTGTCGGCGAGGCCCAGCACGTTGGTCTTGTGCGTGACGAAGACGATCGTGCAGTGCGGCTTCAGCGCCACCATCGCCTGGGCCAGGGCCTGCTCGCCCAGGTTGTCGAGGTTGGCGTTCGGCTCGTCCAGGATCAGCAGGGGCGGCTTGCGGAACACGGTCCGCGCCAGCGCCAGGCGCTGGCGCTGGCCGCCGGAGAGGGCGGCCCCGCCCTCGCCGATCTGGGTGTCGTAGCCCTGCGGCAGGCCCTGCACCATCTCGTGCACGCCCGCGATGGTGGCGGCCTCGATCACCTCGGCGGTGTCGTAGGCGCCGAAGCGGGCGATGTTCTCGGCCACCGTGCCGCTGAACAGCTCCACGTCCTGCGGCAGGTACCCGACGTAGCGGCCGAGCTGCTCGGGGTCCCAGTGCTTCAGGTCGAAGCCGTCCAGCCGGATGGCGCCCTGCGCGGTGGGCCACACGCCCACGAGGCCCCGCACCAGCGACGACTTGCCCGCGGCGGAGGGGCCGATGACGCCCAGGGTGGTCCCGGGCTCCAGGGCGAAGGTCACGCCCAGCACGGTGGGGCGCGGCGCGCCGGGGGGCGTGATGACGGCGCCCTCGACGGAGAGCCGGCCCTTGGGCGCGGGCAGGGGCATCTTCTCGCCCTCGGCCGCCTCGCCGCGGAACATGGCCTGCAGCCGGTCCCACGCGCCGCGGGCGCCCAGGAACCCCTTCCATTGGCCGACGGCGCCCTCGATGGGTGCCAGGGCGCGGCCCACCACGATGGAGGCGGCGATCATGGAGCCGGGCGACAGCTTGCCCTGGATCACCCAGAAGGCGCCGCCGCCCAGGATCAGCGTCTGCACCACCTGGCGGAAGAAGCGGATGCCGGCCATCACGCCGCCGCCCCGGTCGCTGGCGCTGGCCTGCCAGGCGATCAGGTCGTCGCGGCGCAGCTGCCAGCGGGCCTGCAGCCCGCCCCACATGCCCATGGCGCGCATCACCTCGGAGTTGCGCAGGGTGGCCGAGACGTCGTTCTGCGCCCCGATGGAGGCCACCTGCGCACGCTGCAGGGGCACGCGCGTGACCATGTCGTTGGCCACCGCCAAGCCGATCAGGATCACGCCGGAGATGATGGCCAGGATGCCGAAGAAGGGGTGCAGCATGAAGCTCACCACCACGAACACGGGGATCCACGGCGCGTCGCAGAAGCTCAGGATGCCGCCGCCCGTCATGAAGCCGCGCACCTCGTCCACGTCGCGGAACGCCTGGCCGCCGCCCGCGCGCTTGGCCACGGTGGCGTCCAGCACCGAGCGGAAGATGGGGCTGCGCACCTCGCCGTCGAACTTGATGCCGGCGCGCACCAGCACCTGGGTGCGCAGCGACTCCAGGAGGCCGAGCACCAGGAAAAGGAACACAGCCAGGAGGGTGATGAACGTCAGCGTCAGCACCGACCGGCTGGACAGCACCCGGTCGTAGACCTGCAGCATGTAGAGGGGGCTGACGAGCGCCAGGATGTTGATGAAGAACGAGAAGATCACCGCGATCACGATCGCGGGCCGCGTCTGCTGCAGGGCGCGGTTTAGCGGCGTGGGACGGTCGGAGGCCTTGGAGCTCATCGATCTCTCGAACGCCGCGGTTCAGTTGCGGACAGGGGGCGGACGGCGCACGCCGGCGGAGGTCCGCCGGGCGCCGAGGGGGTTGCGCGAACCTCTAACCGACGCGGCCGCCCCTGGCAAAACCGCTCCGCGTCGGAGTCAGACGAGATCGTCGCAGCCGCCCTGGCGCGCGGCGGCGACGGCGGCCGCCAGGCTGTCCAGCGGGAAACTGCGCGAGGGCCGCCCGGGGTCGGCGCGGATGGCGACGGTGCGGGCGCCGGCGAGGGTGGTCCAGGGCACGTGCACCTGGCCGTCGCTCGGGTTGGAGGTGTCGCCCGTCATGTAGCTGACGCCGTGGCCGGCCACCTCCGGCCCCAGCTCGCCCGCGGCGCGCACGGGGCCGCCGTCGAGGCGGTAGAGGGCGTTGGCGGTGTCGACGCCGCGGCCCAGCGAGAAGGTCACCACGCCCGAGAACACGCGCACCTCCCGCCGCACCAGCTTGCAGCCGGTGGTGGAGGTGAAGGCGTCGTCCGTGCGCGACAGCCGCCAGCCGCCGGGCAGCTGCGTGTCGGTCTTGCGGACCTCACCCGGCCGGCCGCCCGCGCCGAACGGGCCGGAGCCGAAGGAGGCCACGGGGGCGAAGGGGTTGGGGACGTGCGGCAGGTGGGGAAGCAGCGCCAGGGCCGCGATCGCGCCGAGCATGGACGGCCTCAGTTGAAGGAGAGCGGCGGGGCGGGTTCGAGGTCGGCGGCCAGCACCTTGGACACCTGCTCGGCCCGCTCCTCCGGGAAGATGAAGTGGATCCAGCCCAGGCCGGGATGACGCACGATCAGCACGCGCCCCTGCGGCGCCTTGTAGGCGGGCGCGACCCAGGCCGGATCGACCACCGCCTGCACCATCCCCTCCGCCGGCGCGTCGGCCACCGAGCCCGGCGTCATCATGCGGACGGCGGCGAGCAGGTCGACGAGGCCCTGGCTCTCCGCCGCGGAGAGGGTCGCCTTGACGGTGGCCGCGCCGTCGTCCCCCGTCATCTCGAACTCGACGGCGCCGTCGGCGGCGGGGTTGATCTGGAAGCGGGCCATGCGGAGACTGTCTGCCGGGCGGGCGCGGCGGAAGCGCGGCGCGACCGCGTCATAGCCGCAAGGCGGCGCGAGGCGAAGCGCGTCCGCTCGCCGCCCCGCTCACGTCCCCCTCACGCCTCCCCTCACGCCTCCCCTCACGCCCACGGCCTGAAGTGCTTGGAGAGCTTCAGCCCCTGGCGCTGGTAGTGGCTGCCGTCGTGGCCGTAGAGGCGCTCCGGCCGCTCCGTCAGGGGCTCGAACACCAGGCGGGCCACGGTCTGGCCGTCCTCCAGCAGGAAGGGCGTCTCGTGGCTGCGCACCTCCAGCACGCCGCGGCTGCCCAGGGCGTCCACCTCCTCCGTGCCGAAGCCGGGGTCGAAGAAGCCGGCGTAGTGGACGCGGAACTCGCCCACGGCCGGGTCGATGGGCGTCATCTCGGCCGCCTCCATGGCCGGGATCTCCACGGCCTCCTTGCTGGCCAGGATGTAGAACTCGCCGGGGTCGAGCAGCAGCTCGCCCACGCCGTCGCGGTTGGGGCGGGGCTCCAGGGGCTGCCAGAAGTCGCGGGGGTCGTGGCCGTCCTCCCAGTCGAGGTCCACCACGCCCGCGTGGCGGCGCGCGCGGAAGCCGGCCACCGCGCCCGTCAGGTCCACGCCGCAGCTGACGGTGCGCAGCCGCGGCGGCCGCCCGCGCTTCAGCCGCAGCTGGTTCAGCCGCGTGCCCGTGCGCACCAGCACGGAGAAGGTCTGCGGCGCGATCTCCACGTAGAGCGGCCCGCGGTAGCCTTCCGCCACGTCGTCGAACGCGCGGCTGTGATCGGTGAGCAGGCGCACGAACACGTCCACGCGCCCGGTGGAGCTCTTCGGGTTGGCGCGGGCCGACACGCCGGCGGGCAACGCCAGGCGCTCCTGCAGCTCGGCGATGTAGACGCAGCCGCGCTCCAGCACGGCCCCCTCCCCGCGGCTCCCTCCGCCTCGGGAGAGGTCCAGCTCGTGCATGGCCACGTCGGCGATCCGCTCGCGCACGGTGCGCCGCTCGCCGGGCAGGAACGACGCGCGGATGCGCCACACGCGCGAGGCCAGCCGCAGGTCGAGGCTGGCGGGCTGCACCTGGTCGGCCAACCACGGCGAGGGCGCGGCGATCGCACCCGCGTCGCACAGGGCGCGGATCGATTGGTAGGGCAGGATGCCCGGCGGCGGGGCGGCGTCGCTCATGGGCGGCGCAGCCTTGGCCGGCGGTCCGGGGCTTTGCAAGGCCGCGCCACCGGTCAGTTCACCGTGCGCCGCTCGCCCGGCAGGTCGAGGGAGAAGGCGGGCACGGCGACCGGGAAGTGCTCGCCGCCCTCCGCCTCCATCCCGTAGGAGCCCTCCATCACGCCCGAGGGCGTCGGCAGGGGGCAGCCGGAGACGTAGCGGAAGGCCTCGCCGGGCTTCAGCGTCGGCTGCTCGCCCACCACGCCCGGGCCCTCCACCACCTCGACCCGGCCCGCGCCGTCGGTGATCGTCCATCGGCGGGTGAGGAGCTGCACGGTGACGTCGCCGTGGTTCTCCACCTCCACCTGGTAGGTCCACACCCAGCGCCGCTCCTCCGGGTCCGACTGGTCGGGGCGGTACTCCGGCTGCACGCGCACCAGGAGGCCGCGGGTGACGGCCTCGTAGACGCCGCCCTTGTTGCGGACGGGGCGTCTCATCGGGAGCGCCTCACGCCGCGTCCAACGCCCGCGCCACGTCGCGCGAGAGGTCGGCGAGGTCCTCCAGGCCGGCGGACAGGCGCACCCAGCCGTCGGTCAGGCCGATGGCGAGCCGCTCGGCCTCGGGCACGGCGCGGTGGGTGGTGGTGGAGGGGTGGACGGCCAGGCTCTTGGCGTCGGCCAGGTTGTTGGAGATGTCGATGATCCTCAGCGCGTCCAGGAAGCGGAAGGCGGCGGCCTGCGACCCCAGGTCGAAGGCGACCAGCGAGGAGAAGCCGCTCATCTGCCGCGCCGCGACGGCGTGCTGCGGGTGGTCGGCGCGGCCGGGGTAGCGCGTGGACGCCGCCTTCGGATGGTCGGCGATCAGGTCCGCCAGGGCGGCGGCGGTCTGCGTCTGGCGGCGCACGCGCAGGTCGAGGGTCTCCAGCCCCTTCAGCAGCACCCAGGCGTTGAAGGCCGACAGCGTGGGGCCCGTGTGGCGGATCAGGTCGCGGTAGCGCTCCTCCATCAGCGCCTCGCTCCCCAGCACCGCGCCGCCGAGCACGCGGCCCTGGCCGTCGATGTGCTTGGTGGCCGAGTAGACCACCACATCGGCCCCGAGCTCCAGCGGGCGCTGGAAGATCGGCGAGGCGAAGACGTTGTCCACCACCAGCTTCGCGCCCGCCTCGCGCGCCACCTGCGCCACGCCGGCGACGTCGATCACCTCCAGCAGGGGGTTGGCGGGGGTCTCCAGGAAGAAGGCGCGCGTGTTCGGGCGCACCGCGGCGCGCCACGCGTCGAGGTCGGGGCCGTCCACCACGGTGGTCTCCACGCCGAAGCGCGGCATCCACTCGGTGACGATCCAGCGGCAGGAGCCGAACAGGGCGCGGCTGGCGACCAGGTGGTCGCCCGCGCGCAGGAGGCCCTGCAGCGCCAAGTGCACGGCGCTCATGCCCGAGCCGGTGGAGCGGCACGCCTGCGCCCCCTCCAGCAGGGCGAGACGGCGCTCGAACACGGCGTTGGTGGGGTTGCCGTAGCGCGAGTAGACGAAGCCGGGCGCTTCCCCGCGGAAGCGGGCGGCGGCGGCCTCCGCATCGGCGTAGACGAAGCCTTGCGTAAGGTGGAGCGCCTCGGACGTCTCGCCGTGAGGCGACCGGTCCAGCCCGCCGCGAACCAGCCGCGTGGCGGGCCTCCAGTCCTGCGGGTCTTCGCTGGCGGTGGACATGCCGCGCGGCATTGGCGGCCCGGACGCCCAGGGTCAAGCGCGTGGACGCGGCGGGGGCGGCGCCCTGCGGGCCGCCCCCGTGCGGACCCGCCTCCGCTAAACCGCGCCGGCGGCGGTGACGAAGGCGGCGGCCTCCTCCCGCGTGAGGGGCGGCCCGCAAGGATCCACGCCGGATTGCATGACCGCCTTGATCAGCCCGTCGATGTCGCTCCCCGTCAGCCCCTTCTCGTGGGCGATGGGGAAGAAGATCTCCAGCTGGCCCGGCGTCACGAACAGCGTCAGCTCCGCCTCCTGATCGCCGTGGTTGAACCATGTGTGGGGCCGCCGCCGCGGGAGGAAGACGATGTCGCCCGCCCGTGCGACCGACACCTTCTCCGGAGACCAGACGACGAGCTCGCCTCGATGCAGGAGCATGACCTCGTCGTCCTCACGATGAACATGGCGTCCGGGCCCGAAGTTCGCGGGCGCCTTGACGTCCATGACGCACAGGCGGTCGCCGGACGCGGCGGCCGTCTGCCGGATGACGACCTCCTCTCCCCAGTCCATCCTGAAACGCAGACCCTCCCCCGGCCGGCTGATGAGCATCTCCGACCCTGCTTCGGACATCGTCTTCACCTCGGGAATGTGGTTCGCCGCGGGACGTCCCGGACCGGCGCCGGTTCAGGGGGCGAGCCGCTCCGGGGCGGCGATCCGGAACTTGCGTGGGAGCCTGGGACGAAATCATGGCGCGTGAGGAAGCGCCGGCGGTGAGCCGGCCGCCTCACAGCCCTTTCAGGCGGTAGAGCGCGTCCAGCGCCTCGCGCGGGGTCGTCTCGTCCGGATCGATCCCCGCCAGCGCCGCTTCGACCCGGGACGGCGCGGCCGGCGGGGGGGCGGACGCTTCGCGAACGGCGGCGAACAGGGGCAGGTCGTCCAGCCGCGCGGGGGAGCCTGGCTCCGTCTCCAGCCGCTCCAGAACCTCGCGGGCGCGGCTCACGACGGTGGGCGGCACGCCCGCCAGGCGCGCCACCTGCACGCCGTAGCTGCGGTCGGCGGCGCCCGGGGCGGCCTCGTGCAGGAAGACGAGCTCGCCGTTCCACTCGCGGGCGCGCATGGAGAGGTTGCAGACGTGGGGCAGCCGGCCCTCCAGCCGCGCCAGCTCGTGGTAGTGCGTGGCGAACAGGGCCCGGGCGCGGTTGTGGTCGTGCAGGTGCTCGGCGCAGGCCCAGGCGATGGCCAGGCCGTCGTAGGTGGCGGTGCCGCGGCCGATCTCGTCCAGCACCACGAAGGAGCGCTCCGTCGCCTGGGTGAGGATGGCGGCCGTCTCCACCATCTCGGCCATGAAGGTGGAGCGGCCGCGCGCCAGGTCGTCGCCCGCGCCGACGCGGCTGAACAGCCGGTCCACCGCGCCCAGGCGCAAGCGGCGCGCGGGCACGAAGCTGCCCGCCTGGGCCAGCACCACCAAGAGCGCGTTCTGGCGCAGGAAGGTGGACTTGCCCGCCATGTTCGGCCCGGTGACGATCGCCAAGCGCGCGCAGGACGCCCCGGCGCCGTCCAGCCTGGCGTCGTTGGGCGTGAAGGCGCCTCCGCCGCGCTGCACGGCCGCCTCGACGACGGGGTGGCGGGCGGCCTCGGCGTGGAAGGTGGTGGAGCCGTCCACCTGCGGCCGCACGGCGCCGGCCTCCTCCGCCCATTCGGCCAGGGCGGAGGCCACGTCCAGGGCGGCGAGGGCGCGGGCGGCGGCCTGGATCGCCGGGCCGTGGGCGCAGGTCTCCCGGCGCAGCTCGTCGTAGACCTCCAGCTCCTGCGCCAGCGCGCGGTCGCCGGCCTGGCTGATGCGCGCGTCCAGGTCGGCCAGCTCCGGCGTGGTGAAGCGCACCTGGCTGGCGGTGGTCTGGCGGTGGATGAAGAGGTGCGACC
>CAXTCO010000040.1:0-14334 GCA_964242255.1 uncultured Caulobacteraceae bacterium
CCCCAGGGCGGCCGCGGCGGCCAGCACGGCCCCGGCCAGCGGCGCCAGGATCGGCGGCGCGCCGCCCGTCGGCGCGGGCGCGACGGCGTAGTCGTTGAACGGCAGGGTCGTCTCGACCTGGCAGCCGGCCACGTAGTCGGCGAAGTCGCCGGCCCCGCCTCCCCGCCAGCCCTCGCAGTGCTCCAGCAGCGCGCTCCACTCGGGCTGCATGCGCGCCCAAAGGTCGAGCAGGTAGGCGCGGACGGGGGCCGCGGCGTCGCGCGCCCGGTCGAAGTCGGCGCAGAACAGCAGGTAGGGGCGTTCCAGCTGATCGACGGGCGGCGGCGCGTCGAGCGGCGCGCCGACCTTCAGCGCGGTCAGGATCGCGTCCTGCGGGTCGCGGCCGTTGAAGGCCGGCCCGTCGATCACCGCCAGCCGCGCCAGGTGGGTGACGGGGCTGCGCGCGAAGGGGCTCTGCAGGCCGGAGGCGGCGCAGGCGGGCGAGTGCTGCGCCGTGGGCCAGCCCGCCAGCATCTCGCGCACCACGTGGGCGGGCGAGGTGACCGTCTTGTCCGGCCGGGAGCACGGGTCGACGTGCAGGGGCAGCAGCGCGGTCAGATAGCCGTGGGCGCCGTTCAGGTCGGGCATGCTCAGGCTCCGGGCGCGGCCGGAGGGGGCGACAGGCGGTTGCGGTCGGCCCGCTCCGTGTCCTCCGAGGCCACGGGCGCGTAGCCCTGGGCCCCGAGGTCGTTCTGCACGCGCCGCAGCGCCGCCCGGAACGCCTGGGCGAACGCCGCGGCGTCTGCGTCCGCGGCGGCCGGGGCCAGCTCCAGCAGCGCCCGACGCACCCGCAACGCCGCCTTCACGTCGCGCTGCGCGGCGCCGGGCGTGGCGTTGTAATAGTAGTCGTTGTCGATCTGGTTCGCACGGATGTAGGTCTTGAACGGCGTGATCGGGATCGCGTGCGGATACTTGTCGCTGGCGTACCAGAACAGGTCGAGCCCGTTGGGGATGCCGTCGGCGAAGGCGTCGATGTACTGGTCCCAGGTGCCGTTGAAGTTGCTGCAGAACAGCATGTAGTCGTTCGCAGGCGGCGGCCCGGCGTTCCGCGGCCACCGGTCTCGGCGGATGATCACCCAGCGCGCGAAATGGATCAGCGAGAGGCCTTTCAGCCCCTGCAGCGTCGAAGGCATGAGGCGCGCGACCGAGAACAGCAGGGCGTTCACCCACGTCCGCCGCGGAGGCATGGGCGTCAGCACGGTCATGCCGTAGGCCTTGCCCGAGACGTTGGACATCAAGCAGCCCCTTGCGCGGGGTCGAGCCTACTCCTCGCGGGACGGCGGTGTCCATTTGTCGCTCGCACCGCGCCCGCCGCCGGCTCTCCGCACCTTGCGGGCGTCCGATCCGGATCCAGGAGGCGGCGAGAACGCTCGCCGACGGCGCGCCCCCACTGTCATGAGTCCGTAGCAGAACCGCAAAACATCCGCCAAGCTGAACGGTTAGTTCCCCCGGAGCAAAGCCGCCCAGTCAAGACGGACCCTCCCATGCGCAATCGAACCCGCCGTCGATTTTACCTGGGCGCCGCTGTGGCCCTGGCCCTTCGGACGCCTGCGATGGCCGCTCCGAACGTGACGGGCGCGGACGCCAACCAGCTGAACCTGCTGGCCCCGTTCCTGAACCTGAACGCGACCGCGGCCGGCCAGCAGACCCTGGCGGCCAACCTGGCCAGCGCCGTCGCGGTGAATCAGTTCGCCGCGGCGCGGCCCGGGGCCGAGGCGACCTCGGTCAGCGACGTGAACCTCCTGGGCTCGGCCTCGAACGCGGTCGCGGGCGCGGCGACGCCCTACGGCCCCGCCGCCAACCTCGCCGGCGGCCTGCCGCCGCAACCGGCGAAGAACGGCGTCACGCCCGTCCAGCAGTACGGCGGACTGGGCGCGCTCGGGCCTGCGTTCCAGGCGGCCGTGTCGCCGTCGGGCCCCGCCACGCCGGGCGTGGCGAGCCTGCTGGTCAACGCCTACAGCTTCAACAGCCAGGACCTGGGCGTCGCGAAGAACTACTTCGCCAACGGCACCTTCAACGGCGTGACGGCCGCGGTCGCGCCCAGCGGGTACACGCTGCCGACGGCGAACGGCTTCCCCAACATCACCACCAGCGTCTATGACACCGCCTATGGCGTCTCCAACACGGGCGCCGGGCAGAACCCGGAGGGCGACTCGCGGCCCTACCAGGTCTCCCCTGGCGCCATCACCCTCTACGACCCGGCGGACACCTCGGGCTCGCTGAACGGCAACCCCGCCTTCCCGAGCGGCCATACGACCTACGCCTTCACCGACTCGATCCTGATCGGCATGCTGTCGCCGCAGAACTTCCAGGCGATGGTGCTGCGCGGCTCGGAATACGGGAACAGCCGCATCGAGCTCGGTGCGCACTACCCGCTGGACGTGATCGCCAGCCGCGCCTTCGTCTCCTACAACCTGGCCCAGCTCCTGAACGGGACCGACCCGGCCTACCTCACGACCAACGCGGTGGGCAGCACGACGCCGTTCAACCTGAACGCGCAGTTCGTGACGGCGGCCGGCCAGCTGAACGGCCACCTGGGCGGCCAGACGGGCGTGTGCGGCGGCTCGCTGGCGGCCTGCGCGGCGAGCAACCCCTACCTCGCCTACTCGGCGCAGACCTATTCCGCGGCGCCCTTCACCGCCAACGCAGGCGCCACCACGGCCTTGCAGAACGAGGCGATCCACCGCGCCCGCCTGACCTACAACCTGCCGACGCTCAGCTACGCCCAGGCCCCGCGGGAGCAGGCGCCGGCGGGCGGCCCCGACGCCTCGATCCTGCTCGCCACGCTCTACGGCGGCGACAGCCCTCAGGCGCAGGCGCTGGCCGGGTCGGTGGGCGGCGCCCTCTACGGGAACCTCTCGACGGCGACGATCAACCAGATCCTGGTCAACACCGAGACCAACGCGCTTGCGGCCTTCTACGGCACGCCGCTCAGCTACTGGAGCCGCCTCGACCTCTACGACGCCGCCGGATACTTCCAGAACGTGACGGGGGCGGTCACCCTGGCGCCCACAGACCGGCTGAACACCAACGTCACGGTCGCCGGCGGGAACGCGGCGCTGAACCTGCCGGCGGGCGTGATCTCCGGCACGGGCGTCATCACCGGGAACCTGACCCTCCAGTCGGGCGGCGCCTTCGCCGCCCAGGGGACCGGCGCGGCGTTCACGCCGTTGCGCGTGGTCGGCGCGGCCAACCTGCAGGCCGGATCCCGCGTGGCGCTGAGCGGCCTGTTCCTGCCGGGGACCTCCTACACGCTGATCTCCACCACGGGGGCCGCCACGGTCGACACCGCCGCGACGGTGGACACCAGCGGGGGCGTCGGCCTGACGCCGCTGTTCACCGGCGCCCTGTCCGGCGCGGCCGGCTCCGGCGTCGCGGTGACGCTGACCTCCCACTTCGCGTCCGTGGCGGCCAACGCCGACGAGCGCGCCGTCGCCTCCGCCCTGGACCGGGCCGCCAACGCCGGCTCCCTCCCGGCGGGCGCCTCGACCTTCCTCGGACGGCTGACCGCCGGCAACACGACGGCGACCGCACCCGCGACCTTCGCCTCCGTGTCCGGCGAGGGGCTGGCCGACCAGCAGCAGACCGCGCTCGAGGCGAACGAGCTGTTCGTCCGCACGGTGATGGGGCGCGGCGCGATTCCGAACGGCGGCGCGGGCGGCTCAAGTCCCTTGTGGGGCGCAGGCTTCGGCCAGCACGCCCAGCTCGACGGACAGGCCGCGCGGGGCGCGGCGCGGGTGACCGGCGACACCGCCGGCGGGGTCGTCGGCTACGACATCCCCACGGGCCGCAGCTTCAGCCTCGGCGTGGCGGCCGGCTACTCGTCATCGAACGACACCACCCGCGCCCGCGCCACCACGGGAGATCTGGAAGCCGCCCACGTCGCGCTCTACGGCGTCGACCACTTCGGCGACGCCCTCTACGTAGCCGGCGCCGTCGACTGGGCCCACTTCGACACGACCACCCGGCGCTTCGTCGTCGGCCTGGGCGCGCCGGCGCGGGAAGCGGCGAAGTTCTCCGGGAACGAAGGCCTGGCCCGGATCGAGGGCGGCTATCGGATCGCGACGCCCGTGGCGGACGTCGTGCCGCTCGCGGGCTTCCAGGTCGCCGTGCTGGAGAACGACGGCGCAGCGGAGGCGGGGGCCAGCGGCGACGTCGCCGGCCTGAACCTGCGGAGCCGGACGGTCGACTCGGAGAAGAGCTTCGTCGGCCTGCAGTTCAACGGCCGCGCCGCGCCGGGCGCCGACGCGATCACACCCTTCGCCCGCGTGACCTGGGAGCACGAGTTCAATCCCGACCGCAGGCTCGCCGCCGCTCTGCTGGCGGTCCCCGGCTCGGACTTCACGGTCTCCGGCGCAGCGGCGGCCGAAGACGCGGTGCGGCTGAGCGCCGGCCTCAAGGTGGAGGTGAGCAAGCGCATCCAACTCTTCGCCGCCGCCGACGGCGCCTTCTCGGACCGCAGCCAGAGCTACGGTGGCGCCGGGGGCCTGAAGATCTCCTGGTGAGAACCAGGCCCGTCGTCCACGACGCAGCGGGCTGAGCCCTGCACCTCGGGGGCTCGGCTCGCCGGGACTCGTTCGAAGACGCCGAGCCCGCTTACATGGGACCCCGAGCTCAGGCGGGCTCGTGGCGATCGGGCGCGTCACGGGTCACCGCCAGGTATGAGCTCCCTGCGGCGTGTCCGCGGCCTCGGCGCTGAACCGCCATCACGGCCGCGCTTCCGTGGTGATCTGGCGGAAGGGTGGGAACCGCCGTCCGACGCTCGGCCACGTCACCGACCTATCGGCGCCGGAGAGCCCGGAGCGTTTCAAGGTCGAGGGGTGACGAGCGCAGCCGCCGTCGACGGCTGAGGTCACGCAGGCGAACCTTCCCGAAAGCGGACCGCCGAGGAGCCTGTGTGGGGTGGAGAGCGGCCCTCCGCCCTCGGGCTGGACGCATCCCCCCCGGGGGGATTATGCGGCGGCCATGCCGAACTTGACCGATCTCCTCCAACAGGGCCAGTCGAACGTCTGGCTGTTCATTCCGAGTGCGATCTTGCTCGGCGCCTTGCACGGCCTGGAACCCGGGCATTCCAAGACGATGATGGCGGCGTTCATCGTCGCCGTTCGTGGGACGGTGAAGCAGGCCGTCTTGCTTGGATTGGCGGCCACGCTCTCGCACACCGCCGTCGTGTGGCTGATCGCGCTCGGCGGGATGACGCTGTTTCGCGGGTTCCAAGCCGGGGCGGTGGAGCCCTACTTCCAACTGGCGTCCGGTGTCCTGATCGTGCTCATCGCCGCCTGGATGCTCCGGCGCACTCGCCAAGAGGCGCTGCACGCTGACCCGGATCACCATGGGCACGATCACGACCACGGTCACCACCATGGCTCCCATGACCATGGACACGAGCACGGCCATGACCACGACCACTCGCATTCCATCGGGGGCGAGCTTGATCGCGTGGTCGCGCTGGAGGACGGCGGCCACCAGGACGCACACGAGCGCGAGCACGCCGACGACATCCGGCGACGGTTCGCGGGACGCGAGGTCACCACGCCGCAGATCATCATGTTCGGCCTCACCGGCGGGCTCATGCCGTGCCCGGGCGCGATCACCGTGCTGCTGCTGTGCCTTCAACTCAAGAAGGTGGCGCTGGGTGCGGTGGTGGTGCTGTGCTTCAGCATCGGACTGGCCCTGACCCTGGTGGCCTCGGGAGTGATCGCCGCCGTGAGCGTGCGGCAGGTGTCGAAGCGCTTCCGAGGCTTCGGCGAAATCGCCCGCAAAGCGCCCTACCTGTCGGGCGCCCTGATCCTCTGCGTCGGCCTTTACGTGGCGTGGCGGGGGTGGCTGGCGATCCCGCACGGGAGGTAGACAGGTGGCGTGAGCCACGACACCCACTCCGAGTTGCGCAAGCGCCTCCGAAGGGCGCACGGCCACCTCGCCACCATCGTCACCATGGTGGAGGAGGGCCGCAGCGCCATCGACATCGCCCAGCAGATGCAGGCCGTGATCAAGGCGTTGGAGAACGCCAAGACGACGCTCATCACCCACCACATCGAACATCATCTGGAGGTCGCGACCGGTCCGCTGTCCGACGAAGCTAGGGGCGAGCTTTCCAAGCTGGCGGAGCTTGCCCGCTACCTCTGAAGGTTCGACTTGGGTCGGGTGCCATCATCAGATGGGACTCGGGAAGCGGACCTTCAGCCCTCCGCAAACGTCCAAAATCGGACGGACGCGCATAGGCTTTCCTGGCGCGGAGCGACCAGCCGTGCGGCGGTTTCGCGGCGCGGTCGAGGTGGAAGGTGGGGGCGTGGTCCGCCCGCGGGGGAGAGGTGTGGACCGGCTACCAGATCCGGACACGCTGCTCCGGCGGGAGGTAGTAGGCGTCGCCGGGCTTCACGCCGAAGGCGGCGTACCAGGCGTCCACGTTGCGGGTCGGGCCGATCACGCGGAAGGCGCGGGGTGAATGGGGGTCGCTCACCACCTGCTTGCGGACATAGTCTTCGCGCGCCTTGCCCCGCCAAGCCTGCGCCCAGCCCAGCAGCACGCGTTGATCGCCGGTCAGGCCGTCGATCACGGGGGCGGGTCTTCCGGCCAGGGAGCGATGGTACGCCTCGAGCGCGACGTTGACGCCGCCGAGGTCGGCGATGTTCTCGCCCATGGTCATCTCGCCGTTGATGTGGGCGCCGGGCTCCGGCTCATAGCCGGCGTACTGCGCGCCCAGCCGCTTGGCCCGGGCCTCGAAGGCGGCGGCGTCCGCCGGCGTCCACCAGTCCCGCAGCGTCCCCGAGGCGTCCAGCTTCCGGCCCTCGTCGTCGAAGCCGTGCGTCAGCTCGTGGCCGATCACGCCTCCGATGGCGCCGTAATTGACCGCCGGATCGGCCGCCGGGTCGAACATGGGCGGCTGCAGGATGCCCGCGGGGAAGACGATGTCGCGCAACGCCCCGTTGTAGGCGTCGTTGGTCTGCGGCGTCATCGACCAGTCCGCGCGGTCCACCGGCCCGTTCAGGCGGCGGACGTGGAAGCGCCAGTCCCAGGCGCCCGCGCGCTTCACGTCGCCGACCAGGTCGTCCGAGCGGATCACGAGGCCGGAAAAGTCGCGCGGGTGGTCGGGATAGCCGACCTTGATCTGGTAGGTGTCGAGTTTCCGGAGCGCCTCGGCCCTGGTGGCGGGGGTCATCCAGTCCAGCCGCTCCAGCCGCGTGCGCATGGCCGCCTTCACGTCGGCGACGAGCGCCTCGATCTTGGCCTTGGCCTCGGGCGGGAAGTAGCGCGCCGTGTAGAGCTGGCCGACCCCGAAACCCATGTCGCCGAAACAATCGACCCGGTCCCCCGTGCAGTCCCCGCCGGCGACGGCCTGGATGGCCCGCTTCCACCGCGCCTTCTGCTCCGGCTGGCCGGAGAGGGTCTTGTCGCGGAAAGCGAACCGCGCCTCCGTGAAGGGGCGGGAGAGGTAGAAGGCGGCGTTGTCGGCCACGGTGAAGGCCTGCCACGCCTTGAGCGCATCCAGCGGCGTGGACGCGTAGACGGCGGCGATCCTTGGGAACGCGGTGTTCTCCGCCACGACGACCCTCTGCACGCCGCCGAGATCGGCGCCGGACAGGAAGCGATCCCAGGCGAAGCCGGGCGCGAGGGCCGCGAGGCCGGTCGTCGTCTCGGGATTGTAGACCTTGTCGACGTCGCGCTGCTGCGCCTTCGTCCAGCTCGCTTCGGCGACGCGGGTCTCGAAGGCGACGACGCTCTTGGCGGAGGCCGCGGGCTCGGGCCAGGAGATCAGCGCCAGGAGCTTGGCGACATAGGCTTCGTAGGCCGCCTTCTGCGGCGCGAAGGCCGGCTTCAGGTAGTAGTCGCGGTCGGGCAGGCCGAGGCCGCCCTGGCCGAGGTAGACGGCGTAGCGGTCGACCGCCTTCAGGTCGACGTCGCTGCCGACCGTGAACAAAGAGCCGTACAGGTCGCTGTCGGCTCGGCCCATGAGCGCGGTCAGGTCGTCCCGCGAGGCGGCGGAGCGGACGGCGTCCAGTTCGGGCGCGATGGGTTCGGCGCCCAGCGCATCGGCGCGGGCCTCGTCCATGAACGCCTTGTAGAAGGCGCCGGCCTTGCCCTCCAAGGTGGTCGGCTGGGCGGGCGCGGCGTCCGCCGCCTTCCCGAGCAGGTCGTGCAGCCGCGACTCCGTCCGGTCGGTCATCAGGTAGCGCAGCGAGGCGACCGACCTGTCCGCGGGTATGGTCGTGCGGGCGAGCCACGCACCATTGGCGTACCGATTGAAGTCGTCGCCCGGCCTGACGCTCCGGTCCATGGCGGTCAGGTCGAAGCCCCAGGCGCCGTACTGCGGTCCTGCGGCGCCCTGGGCCCGCCCAAGGCCGCTCAGGGCCGTCGCCGCCGCGACGCCGAGCCACAGCAGGCGCTTCGGACCGGTCATCGTCCCTCCGTCGTGCGCCGGCTCGCCCATCGCGGCCCGGCTCCTGGTGACGAGCGTACCCTCACCTGCAAGCGCTGGGGAAGTCCCGCCTCCCCGCCGCAGCGCGCCATCCCGAGAGGCCGGTGACGCAAGCTGAAGGGCGTCCGGGAACCCCGACTTCGTCATCGCGGTCGCGTGAGCAGCCAGCCCGGCGCGCATGGGTGTCGCCCGCTCCCGTCGATCCGGCCACCAAGCGGAGGGCCACAGTCATGGCGCTCGCGACCCCCGTCGTCCCCCGTCTGCCGCGTGTCGCATTTGCGGAGCTGAGGTCGGCTCCTGGCGCGCCCCGGCCTCCATCCGCCGCGTCTTCCTCGGGCGACCGCGTGGGCCAGCCGATGGCCGTGCTCCGCACGACACGCCGTTCGTCGATTCAGCGTCGCCGTCCGTCGACGGGCGCTTTCCTATGCGCGGCGGCGGCGACAGCGTCGGGCGACCGCTCCGCCTGCGCCGACGGTCGCGGAGTTCGGCTGGTCGCGTCCATGGTCCCACCTGTCTTCAAGAACGCCCCGCTCCGGCTGGCCGCCCGGACGCTCATAGGCTTGGCGGCCGTCACATGCGCCGCGTGCGGCCGAGCGTCGTCGCGTGCCGAGACCTCCAGCCTGCCGACCGAGGTGGGGGTCGTCGTCGTCCACGCCGCCGACGTGCCGGTCAGTTCCGAACTCACCGGGCGGGTGACGCCCACGGCCATGGCCGAGGTCCGTCCGCAGGTGGACGGCATCGTCACGGCGCGCACCTTCGTCGAGGGCGGCGAGGTGAGGGCCGGGCAGCTCCTCTACACGGTGGACGCCGAGCCCTACCGCGCGGCGGCGGCGCAGGCCGCGGCGACGTTGGCGGGAGCCGAGGCGGCCGCGGCGGCGGCGGCGGCGCAGGCGGCGCGCTATCGAAGCGTCACCGACGCCGACGCGGTCAGCCGCGCGCAGGTCGACACGGTGAACGCCGCCGCCGCCCAGGCGCGCGCCGCGAGGCAGGGTGCGGAGGCGAACCTCCTGGCGGCGCGCGTGAACCTCGCCCGCACCCGAGTGCTGGCGCCCATCTCCGGGCGGATCGGGCGCTCGCTGATCCTGCCCGGGTCGCTCGTGACCGCGCGGCAGACCACGCCGCTCGCGATCATCACGAACGACGACGCGGTCAACGTCGACGTGGAGGAGCCGGCGGACATGCTCCTCGCCGCCAAGCGCGCGATGGCCGAGGGGCGGCTCGCCCCCTCCAGCCGCAACGTCCGGCTGAAGCTGCCGGACGGCGGCGCCTACCCCGCCGAAGGCGCCCTCGCCTTCACCGAGGCGACGGTGAACGCCGAAACGGGGATGGCGGTGCTGCGTGCGCGCTTCCCCAACCCGGCGGGCCTGCTGATGCCGGGCATGTTCGTCCGCGTCGAGACGCCCCAAGGCGTCGCGCGGGGCGCCGTGCTCGCGCCACAGGCCGGTGTGGAGCGCGACGCCAAGGGCGCCGCCACAGCGCTGGTGGTGGATGCGCGAGGGGTCGTGCATCAACGCAAACTCACGCTCGGCGATGCGGTGGCGGATCGCTGGCTCGTCACCTCCGGCCTGGCCGACGGCGATGAGCTGATCGTGGAGGGCGTGGCCAAGACGGCGCCGGGAAGCAAGGTCAGGCCCGTCGTCGTCGCGGGCGGGGCGCGCTGACGATGCTGAGCCGCATCTTCATCGACCGGCCCGTGCTGGCCTGGGTGGTCATGGTGGGCGTGGTCCTCGCCGGGCTGGCCGGCGTGCTCCACCTGCCGGTGGCGAAATACCCCGACGTCGCACCCCCGACGGTGAGCGTCGTCACCCGGTACCCCGGCGCCAACGCGGCGACGGTGGAGAGCAGCGTCACGCAGATCCTCGAGCAACAGCTGACCGGGATCGACGGACTTCTGTACTTCAGCTCGTATTCGAGCTCGACCGGCGGCGCCAGCATCACGGCCACCTTCGCCAAAGGCGTGGATCCCGACAAGGCGCAGGCGCAGGTCCAGAACCGCATCCAGCAGGCGACGCCGCGCCTGCCTTCACAGGTGCAGCAGCAGGGAGTGGTGGCCACCAAGGAGAACAACAGCCTGCTCATGCTCGTCGACATGTACGACAGCACCGACCGCGTGAGCATGTCCGACATCTCGGACTGGATGGTGGGCCACCTCCAGGACGATCTGGCGCGGGTGAAGGGCGTGGGCTCGCTCAACCTCTTCGTGCCCTCCGGCTACGCCATGCGCATCTGGCTCGACCCCTACCGGCTCCGGGCGCTCGGGCTGATGCCGGCCGACATCTCGGCCGCGATCCGCGCGCAGAACACCGACGCCTCGGCCGGACAGCTGGGCCAGCTGCCCACCGTCTCCGGCCAGGCGCTCACGGCGGTGGTGAACGCCCGCTCGCGCCTGCAGACAGCCGGGCAGTTCCGCGCCATCGTCGTGAAGAGCCGCGCCGACGGGGCGGTGATCCACCTGGGCGACGTGGCGCGCGTGGAGCTGGGAGAGACGCAGTACGGCTCGCGCGGGCAGTACAACCGCCACCCGGCGTCCGGCTTCGCGGTCTACCTCGCTCCCGGCGCCGACGCCCTGCGGACGGCTGCGGCTGTGAAGGCCCGCGTCGTCGAGCTGACCGGTGACAAGCCGGCCGGCTGGCGGATCAACTACCCGCGCGACGTGTCCGACTTCGTGATCCTGTCGATCACCGAAGTGCTGGTGACGCTGGCCATCGCCGTCGTTCTGGTGATCGTGGTCATGCTGGTCTTTCTGCAGAGCGTCAGGGCCACGCTCATACCTGCGCTGGCGGTGCCCATCGTGCTGATGGGCACGTGCGGGATCCTCGCCCTCTTCGGCTATTCCCTGAACACGCTGACGTTGTTCGCCATGGTGCTGGCTATCGGCCTTCTGGTCGACGATGCGATCATCGTGGTGGAGAACGTCGAGCGCCTGATGGCGGACGAGGGACTGTCGCCGCGAGACGCCACGCTGAAGGGCATGGCCGAACTGCGGTCGGCCCTCGTCGGCGTGGCGCTCGTGCTGTCGGCCGTGCTGCTGCCCATGGCCTTCATCGGCGGCTCGACGGGGGAGATCTACCGGCAGTTCTCCGTCACCATCATCACCGCGATGGTGCTGTCGGTGCTGGTCGCCCTGACCATCACGCCCGCGCTCTGCGCCGCGCTCCTGCGTCCCGCGGCCCGCCCGCACGGCTCCGGCGGGTGGTCGGGCCGCTTCAACAGGGGTTTCGACGGGCTGGCCGCCTGGCAGGTCAGGGGTGTTCGGCGGATGCTCCGCCACCGGGGCGTCGCGTTCGGCGCCTACGCCCTGCTGGTGGCGGCGCTGGCCCTCCTGGCGCTGCGGCTGCCGACGGGTTTCCTGCCCAACGAGGACCAGGGCTCGGCCCTCGTGGGCTTCGACCTGCCCGCGGGCGCCACCATCGCGCGGACCGACGCGGCCGCCCGCCGGGTGCAGGACTACTACCTCAATGAAGAGAAGCGCGACGTGTCGGGCCTGTTCACCATGGAGGGCTTCGGCTTCAACGGTCCCGGCCAGAACGCCGGGCTCGGCTTCGTCATCCTGGCGCCGTTCGACGAGCGCCGCTCAGCCAAGGAAAGCGCCTCGGCCATCAACGCGCGCGCCCAGGCGAGCTTCGCCGGCCTTCGCGACGCGCAGGTCTACGCCCTGACGCCGCCGCCGATCGACGGCTTCGGCCTGAGCAACGGGTTCAACCTCCAGCTCCTGAACACGAGCGGCATGCCCCGCGCCGACTTCACGGCGGCGGAGAAGCGGTTGATCGCCGCCGCCGCCAAGGATCCGCTGCTGGCGAGCGCCTACGCCAGCTCGGTTCCCGACCAGCCGCAGCTGCGGGTGAAGATCGACGACGCGAAGCTCGCCGTGCTCAACCTCGATCCCGCCGACGTCACCGAGACCCTGAACGCGGCGTGGGGCGGAGAATATGTCAACGACTTCATCGACCGCGGGCGGGTCAAACAGGTGCTGATGCAGGGCGAGGCCCCTTACCGCATGCTGCCGACCGACCTCGGCGCCTGGGCCGTGCGCGCCCGCACGCCCGCCGTCGACGGGAGCGCGACCATGGTCCCCTTCTCGGCGTTCGCCGCCACGAGCTGGGAGCAGGGGCCGACCACGCTGAGCCGCTTCAACGGGCTGCCTTCCCTGGAGATCGACGGCGCGCCGGCGAAGGGCGTGAGCTCCGGCCAAGCCATGGAGCGCATGGCGGCGCTGCAGAAGCGGTATGCGGCGGGAACCTCGTTGGCCTGGAGCGGCCTGTCGTACGAGGAGCGCGCCGCGGGTTCGCAGGCGCCGCTGCTCTACGGCGCCGCGATCCTCGTCGTCTTCCTGTGCCTGGCGGCCGTGTACGAAAGCTGGACGGCGCCCCTGGCGGTGCTGCTGGTGATCCCTCTGGGCGTCGTCGGGGCCGTGCTGGCCGTGACCCTGCGCGGACTTGTGAACGACATCTATTTCCGCGTCGGCCTGCTCACCACCATGGGGCTGGCGGCCAAGAACGGCATCCTGATCGTGGAGTTCGCGCAGGCCGCGATGAAGGGCGGCGCGTCGGCGGCGGACGCGGCCCTGGTCGCCGCCCGCCTGCGGCTGCGTCCCATCCTCATGACCTCCCTGGCCTTCGTGGCGGGGGTCCTGCCGCTGGCCTTCGCGGGCGGCGCCGGCGCGCCCAGCCGGATCGCCATCGGCACCTCGGTGGCCGGCGGGATGCTGACGGGAACGGTGCTGGCGATCTATTACGTGCCCCTGTTCTTCGTGACCGTGGTGCGGATCTTCCGGCGGACCGAGCGTGTGAGCCGGGAGGCGCCGGTGGCGCGGGAGGCGGCGTGATGCGCGCCCTTCTCGCCCTGCCGCTGGCGGCGCTCGCTGCGGCCTGCACCCTCGCCGACCCCTACGTGCGCCCCCCGGCCTACATCCCCGTCGCATGGCCCGGTGCAGGGACCGCCACGCAGGCGCCGCTCGAGGCGCCCGCGCGGGACTGGCGCTCGGTGGTGGCCGCGCCGCGGCTCCAGGCGCTCGTGGGGCGGGCGCTGAGCGACAACCGCGACCTGCGGGTGCGGATCGCGGCCGTCGCCCAGGCGCGCGCCCAGTACGCGGTGCAGCGATCGGCGCAGGCGCCCGCGCTCGCCGCAGGAGGCCAGGCGGTGCTGACGCCGGTGGGCTCGGACGTGGTCTACGGCGGGAACGACTACCAAGCGGGCCTGAACGTCTCGAACTTCGACGTCGATCTTTTCGGCCGGCTGCGCAGCTTGAGCCGGGCCGCCTTCGAGCAGTACATGGCCACCGACGCCGGCCTGGCGGAGGCGCGCACGGTGCTGATCGCCGCCGTCGCGGAGGCCGCCGTGCAGCTCGCCGCCGACCGCCGCCTGCTGTGGGTGGCGCAGGACGAGGTGGAGAGCGGCGAGCACGCCCTGCGCGTGACCCGCAGCCTGTTCACGTCCGGGCTCGCGCCCCGCTCCGACGTGGAGGATGCGGCCACCATCGAGGCCCAGGCCCGGTCGGACCTCGAGGAGCAGACCACCCGCGTCGCCCAGGACCGCGACGCCCTCGCCCTGCTCGTCGGCGGCGCCGTCGCCGACGAGGAGGTCGCCTTCGACCTGGACGCCGTGGAGGCGGGCGTGGTCCGGCCGCAGTCCGGCCTGAGCTCCGCCGTGCTTCTGGGCCGCCCCGACGTGCGGGAGGCCGAACACCGGCTCAAGGCGGCCAACCTCCAGGTCGGCGCCGCGCGGGCCGCCTTCTTCCCGGCCTTCACCCTCACCGCCACGGCGGGGCTGGCGAGCACCGCGCTGGGGACCTTCGCCAGCGGCGGCGCGGTGGGCGTTTCGGTGCTGCCCGCCTTGGCGGCCCCGCTGCTGGGCGGCCCCACCCGCCCCCTGCTGGCGGC
>CAXTCO010000041.1:0-14111 GCA_964242255.1 uncultured Caulobacteraceae bacterium
GGCCGCCTCTCCGCCCTGCCGCCGCCGGAGCGCCGGCTCCTGGCCGCGCTCGCGCCCACGCTGCGCCTGACGCAGCCCGTGTTCCTTCGGGACGGCGAGGCGCGCCTGAGGCCGCCCGGGCTCCGGCTCCATGGGCTCGTCCCCGGCCGCTTCGACGCCGCCGTGGGCCGCGTCGCGGACGAGGCCGGCCTGCGCCGCAGGGCCGGCTTCGGCCGGTGCGGCGCGGTCGGCGACGCCTGAGGTCGGAAGGCCGCCCTCAGAAGTACTTCGTCACGCCCCCGAAGACGCCGCGCCGCGGGCCGAACTGCGGCGCACCCACGCCCACGCCCGTGCCGTCGCGGATCTCGTACTTCTCGTCGAAGATGTTGATCACGTCGAGGCGCACCTGCATGCGGCCGGTGTAGGGCAGGCTGAAGTCGTAGCTCAGGGCCGTGTTCACCTGCACGTAGCTGGGCACGCTGTCGCCGTTGGGCTCAAGCCCGTCGGCGCGCAGGCCCGAGCCGAACACCATGTCCACCCCCGGCTTCAGCCCCCTCAGCGGTCCGTCGCGGAAGGTGTAGGAGACGCCGGCCGAGGCCGTGTAGGTCTGGTCGTGGTCCAGGAAGATGAAGTGGTTCCTGATGAAGGCGAGGTCGTCCGGGCTGAAGCTGAACTGGCTGGAGACGATGTTCTCGCCCTGGCCGCGCGTGTAGGCGGCGTTGGCGTAGGCCAGCCAGGGGCCATGCGTGTAGTTGGCGTTGAACTCGACGCCGCGGATGCGCCCCTTGGCGTAGTTGAACGGCGTCAGGATGATGGGGGCGCCGAACTGACCCTCGTCGATCAGGTCGACGGACTGGCGGTAGTACGCGTCCACCCCCACGCTCAGGCCGGGCACCTGGGCGATGCGCTGCAGCACGCCCACGTCGTAATAGTTCTGCTTCTCGGCCAGGGGCGTGGTGTCCTGCGTCAGGGTCGAGGCGCCGGTGGTGCCCTGGAACAGCGACACCGTCTCCGTGCCCACCAGCTCGAAGGGCGGCGGGTTGAAGAAGCGGGCGTAGCCGACGTGGGCGGTGGTGCCCTCGAACGGCGTCCAGACCGCGTTGATGCGCGGGCTCCACTGATCCTCGCTGCGGTAGGCGTCGTAGCGGTCGTAGCGGGCGCCGTAGTTGATCGTCAGCGATGGCAGGATGCGCCACTCGTCCTGCAGGTAGACGCTGTACTCGTTCTGCGTCTGGCCGCTGCGGTCGGACAGGGTCTCGGGCGTGTCGCCGAGCTGGTTGCCGTCCGCGTCCGTGGGGAACACCTGCGTGGTGGTGCGCGAGCGGCCGCGCTCGTTGGAGAAGATGAAGCCGAAGCGCACCGTGTTTGTGTCGTTGGCGCGCCAGGCGCCCTCCAGCTGCAGGCCGCCGGCCGTGTCCTCCTTCAGCGCGCGCTGCGCCTGGCCGTTGAACAGGAGCTCGCCGGTCTCGTCGGGGCTGTAGATCAGCTGTGAGAAGCGCGCGAACACCGACGCCTGCAGCGTCAGCGGCCCCGCGTCGTGCAGGAAGGAGAGCTGGGTGAAGCCCGTGCGCTCGCGCTGGCGCTCGTTCAGGAGCTCGCTCGGATAGTCCGTGCGGCCGTTCAGGGTGAAGCCGCCGCCGTCCACGGCCGCGTTCAGGCCGGTGGGGTCGGGGATCTGAAAGCGCTGGTCGCTGTAGCCGCCCACCAGGCTCACCCGGTCGTTGGGCGACAGGATGTGGTCCAGGTAGGCGAAGATCTGGCCCTGGTCGGTGCGGTCGTGGTCGGGGGTGGAGCGCCCGTCCACGCTTTCGATGCCCAGCTGGTTGCGGCGGAAGTCCGCGGAGACGAAGAAGTTCGTGTTCCCGCTGGAGCCGCCGTACTCGAACGAGGGCTCGTACTCGCCGTGGCCGCCGCCGTAGAGGGAGACCTGGCCGCCGTTGTTGAACAGGCCGCTCTTGGTGGTGATGTCCACGATGCCGGCGGTGCGCAGGCCGTACTGCGCGGGCAGGGCGCCGGTGATCAGGTCCAGCTTCTCGATCAGGCGCGGCGACAGGGTCTGGCCGAACACGGCTATGCCGTCGGGCAGGATCACGCCGTTGATGCGATACTGCAGGTTGTTGTGGTCGTCGCGCACGTGCAGCTGGCCGTAGCTGTCCTGCACCACGCCCGGCAGCTGCAGGAGGATCTGGTTCAGCTGCTGGTTGTCGCCGCCGGGCAGCGCCTGGATGGTGGCGTTGGTCACCGTGTAGGTGGTCGCGCCGAGCGCCGGCTCGATGGTGGCGCGCGCCGCGTTCAACCGCTGCGCCGTGACCACCACCTCCGACACCGTCGTCGTGGCCGCGGCCGGCGCGTCCCCCTGGGCGGCGGGGGTGGACGCCTGGCCGGGGACCTCCTGCTGCGCGAGGGCCTGCGTCGCGCCCCCGAAGGCGGCGAACACGACGGCGGAGGCCAGGAGGCGGCGCTTCAAGGACATGCTATTCCATCACTGCGGCGAAACGTCATCCCTGCTACGGAATAGCATCCTGCGGCGTCAAGCGTGGGGCGGGCCGCCGGCGACGTCCCGCGCCGCAGCGTGTCTCCCGGGCCACGGGCCGCCGCCCTTGCAATGGCGCGCCGGCCCCCGCACCTTCCGGCGATGACGCAAGCGGCTTGCCGACACGAGGCGGGCGTCCGACCCTCGGCCGACGAGGTGACGACCGCCCTCGACCACGCGCAATCGCGAACGCTGGCGCGCGGCCTGCAGTGGACCGCGCCGCGCCGGCGCGTCTACGAGCTCTTGCTGCAGGCGGGCGGCCCGGTGAAGGCCTACGACCTGATGGACCTGTTCGCCGAGGGCAAGCCGGCCAAGCCGCCCACCGTCTACCGGGCGCTCGACTTCCTGGAGCACCAGGGGCTGGCGCACCGCATCGCCAGCATCAACGCCTTCGTCGCGTGCGGCGTCCAGGACCCCGACCACGCGCCCGCCTTCCTGATCTGCGACTGCTGCGGCTCCGCGCAGGAGTTCGCGCCCGGCCCGGTGCGCACCGCGGCCAACGCCGCCCGCACGCACCACTTCACGCCGCGCGCCATCGCCCTGGAGGTGCGCGGCCGCTGCGCCCGCTGCGCGCACGAGCCGGACGCGGCGGTCGCCGGCTAGCCCCGCCGGAGGAGGGCGCCTCCGGCCGTGCGCAGCAGCCGCCAGGAGAAGGCGGCGACCACTCCGGCGTTCAGCAGGCCCACCGCCGCGTCCAGCCGCACCCAACCGGTGACCGCCCCGACGAGCAGCGCCGCCAGGGCGATCACCGAGGTCACCACGTCCGACACCATGTGCAGGTAGGCCGCCCACAGGTTCAGGTCGCGCCCCGAAGCATGGTCGCGGCCGCCGACGTGGGCCGTCTCGTGGCCGCTGCGCAGGAGCACGGCGCTGAGGCCGCTGACGCCGAGACCCAGGGCGGTGATCAGCGCCGCCTCCGCGAAGCGCACCGGCTCGGGCGCGAACAGGCGCGACACGGCCTCCACCCCCATGCCGATCCCCGCCACGCCCAAGAGGCCGCCGCTGACCAGGGCGGCCACGTTCAGCGTCTGCGCCGTGCGCGAAGGCTCGGCGCCTCGCCGCCGGGCCAGGAGGTAGGCGCAGGCGGCGATCAGAAGCACGCCCGCATGTGTTCCCGAGTGCAGCCCGTCGGAGAACAGCGCCAGGGAGTTGAGCCAGCCGCCGCCCGCGAGTTCGCCCGCCATCACCGCCAGGCTGATCAGCGCCACGGCCCAGGCGCGGCGCTCGTGGCTGCGCAGCACGGCGGCGCCGGTGCTCGCGTCCTCGCGTGCGGCGTCGGCCAGCGTCTCGCCCAAGCTCACTGCCGGGCTCGTCGTCTCCGCCGCCACCGCCGCCCTCCCCACGCCGGTGGATGATTACAATATAACGCATCAGCTGCGCAAGGCGGCCGCGCGGCAGGTCGTCCCCGCGGCGGCCCCGACCGGCCGTAGGAAGCGCATCCCGGCGCCTTGCCGCCGACGGGGTCGCGGCCGATACCGGGCGCCCGTCGCCCGGAGCCGTCCTTGTCCTTTCTCCGCCGCCTCCTTCCGGGCCTGTTCGTGCTGGCGGCGTCCGCCGCGGCGGCTGCGCCGTTGGAGACGGGCTCGGGCCCTGTCTCCCCCGAACGGATGAGCGCGGTCGTGAAGACGCTCGCGTCCGACGCCTTCCAGGGGCGCGCGCCGGGCACGCCGGGCGAGGCGGCCACGGTCGATCACCTGGTCGCGCGGTTCAAGGCTCTCGGCCTGCAGCCGGCGGGCGAGAGCGGCGGCTGGACCCAGGCGGTCCCGCTCGTCCACACGCAGGTGAGGGCCGGCCCCCTCGTCGCCGTCACGGCGGGCGGGAAGGCGCGCGCCCTCGCCCAGTACGGCGACGTCTACGTCAACACCGTGCGCGGGCAGGACGAGGTGCGCGTCTCCGCCCCCTTGGTGTTCGTCGGCTACGGCGTGCATGCGCCCGAGCGCAGGTGGGACGATTTCAAGGGCGCCGACCTGCGCGGCAAGGTGCTGGTGTTCCTGGTCAACGACCCGGATTTCGAGGCCAGGCCCGGCGAGCCCGCCTTCGGCCGCTTCGGCGGCCAAGCCATGACCTACTACGGCCGCTGGACCTACAAGTACGAGGAGGCGGCGCGCCAGGGCGCGGCGGGCGCCCTGATCGTGCACGAGGCCCCGGGCGCGGGCTACGGCTGGGTCACGGTGGTCGCGCCGCAGGGCGAGAACTACGACGTGGAGCGCGGCGGGGACGAGGCGCCGCGCGTGCCCTTCCAGGGCTGGCTGCAGCGCGGCGTCGCCGCCGACCTGTTCCGCGCCGCCGGCCAGGACCTGGAGGCGCTCAAGGCCCGCGCCCGCGACCCGGGCTTCCGCCCCGTCCCGCTGGACGCGACGATCACGGTGGACCTGCACGTCGACCACGCGACGGTGCGCAGCCGCAACGTGCTGGCGAAGATCCCGGGCGCCGTGCGGCCGGCGGAGTCCGTCATGGTCTCCGCGCACTGGGACGCTTACGGCGTCGGCGCGCCCGACGCGACGGGCGACCGCATCCGCCACGGCGCGGCCGACGACGCCACCGGCGTGGCCGGCGTGCTGGAGATCGCCCGCGCCCTGAAGGCCGGGCCGCCGCCCGCGCGCACCGTGCTGTTCGGCGTGTGGACGGCGGAGGAGCGCGGCCTGCTCGGCTCCGAGTGGTACGGCGCACACCCGCTGACCTCCCTGCCGCTGATGGCCGCGGACCTGACCATGGACACGCTGCAGCTGGCGGGCCCCTCGCGCGACGTGGTGCTGGTCGGCCAGGGCCGGAGCGGGCTGGACGACCTCTTGGCGCAGGCCGCCGCCGCGCAGGGCCGCACGGTGACGCCCGACAGCCGTCCGGAGCGCGGCCTGTTCTACCGCGCCGACCACTTCAGCTTGGCCAAGCGCGGCGTGCCGGTGCTGCTCATCATGGGCATCGGCGGCGGCCCTGACTTGGTGGAGGGCGGCCGCGCGGCGGGCGACCGCTGGGTCGCCGACTACACGGCCCACGCCTACCACCAGCCCGGCGACCGCTGGACGCCGCAACTCGACTTCCGCGGCGCGGCGCAGGACGTGCAGGCGCTGCTCACGATGACGCGCCGCCTGGCCTCCTCCCGCGAGTGGCCGGCCTGGACGGCGGCGAGCGAGTTCAGCCCCGCCCGCGCCGCCTCCGCCGAGGAGCGCCGCTGAGACCGGACCTGAGCGCGAGGGGGAAGGCGCCGCCGCCTACGGTGTGTACCCGACCGGCTTGAGGCTGCGGGTCTGAGGTGCCTCGCGCTCCTGAACGGGAGCTTGTGCGATGCGCTTCAGGACCCGGCGGCGACTTCGCCGAGGCGCAGGTCTTCAGGCGCGCGCCGCGGGCTGCACGCCGAGCTTGATCACCGCGCCGGCGATCGTTCGCCCGGAGCCGTCCAGCGGCCGGTCGAGCACGATCTTCCCGACGAGGCCGCCGCGCGGCTTGGCCCCTGCGGCGCAGCAGAAGGATTTGGCGAGGGAGGCGGAGAGGCAGGCGCGGTCCAGGCGCGCGGCGACCGGCGAGGTCGCCTTCCGTCACGCCGAGCACCGCCAAGCCGCCCTGTGCTTCGGCGAAGCCGTCGTCCAGCGCCAGGGCCGCTTCGAAGCCCCTGCGGCTCTCCTTGAGGTCGCCGCCGGCGTAGGCGCCCCAGCCGGCGGCGACCCACGAGCCGATGTTCGAGCCGAAGAGCACGGCCGTGCGCTCCAGGTGCACCGTGGCCGCGACTGCGCCGTTCGAACGAGGAGATGTAGTCCGGAGCCGAGGTGGGCTCGGGCGTGGTTTCGCCCGGTTAGCGGACGTTCAGTCAAGGTGCTCGACAGACGGCTGGCGATCTGAGACGGCTTGTAAGCCAGGGTGGAGGCTGCAGACGTGATGTTCCTGCGGGGCTCAAAGGCCCGGCCAGCCCTCGTCGCCACCCTGGCGTGGTCTTCGTGAGCAGCGCCGCGCCCTTCGCCGCCCGTTGCGACGATCCGGTGGCGCATAGCCGCGCCCTGGCCGGCTTTCTGGCTGGAGCCGTCGTAGGCCTCGTCGCGGCGACAGAGGCGGCGGCGGTCGTGGCGGCGGTGGTGGGCGCCGCAGCCGTGGAGGTCGGCACCGCCGGGCTGGCCACGCCCCTGATCGTCGGCGTGGCGGCCACGGCGCTCGATCTGGGCGTCGGGGGCTATGTCGGCGCTAAGCTGATGGGCGCGGCCGAGGAGGCGGGCGAGGCGCTGGGGTCGCAGAGCTTGGGATCGGCGTCGGGCATGGTCTTGCAGGGTTCGGCCGACGTGCGGACCAACGGACGGCCCGCGGCCCGGGCGTTGGACGCTGAGACGTGCCACGCCGGCAAGGTGGCGCAAGGGTCGAAGACCGTCCGGATCAACGGGATGCCGGCCTCCCGCGTCGGCGACAAGACCACCTGCGGCGGCCAGATCCTGGCGGGCTCGCTCAACGTCCGCATCGGTGGCCCGCCGGACACGCGCGCGGGCGTGCAGTCCGAGGTGCCCGAATGGGTGCGCTGGGCGACGCTGGTGGCGAGCCTCCTCCCGGCGCTCGGCCAAGCGGCCCGCGCGATCGGCCCCGCCCTGGCCGAGGTCGAGGCCACGGGACTGGGCCGCGCCCTTCAGACGGGGGTCAAGGCGCTGAGCCACGCAATGGAAGAGCGCGGCGGGGGAAAGTCGCTTTCCGGAGAGACCTCTCCCGCGACGTCGGGTTCCTTCTCGCCAAGGAAAATCGGCTCCACCGAACCTGGAGCCGTTGAGGCCACGCCTGAGCTTCGGGCTCAGCGACAGGCGGCCCTGAGCCACGGTGAGATGAAGGCCGACGGTTACCCCGACTTGCCTGCCCTGGACGCGCAGAACTTCGGCGTCGGCGTAAGGCCCTGGAATGGCGACGACGATCCGGTGACGATCCGTCGCGTCATCGATGCAGACAGCAACCCCGCGGGCTCTTATTGGCAGAAGAGTCCGCTGACCAGTGAAGCCGAGTGGAGGGGTGGATCGGCCGTGCAGAATAATTGGAACGGAAACGGATCCTACGTTGAAAGCAGCTCAAAGGGTCTGAAAGGATGGATCGGGCCTGTCGCACCGCAGCTGTCAAGTGACAACGTGTCGATGCTGCCGGGCTCTGGGGAGCAAATATGGATTCCCTCGAACACTGCTTCTCCTTCAGCTCCGATTAAAACTCCCTGGAGTCAATAGATGAACGATAACACAGAAGCTGGACAGAAGCTTTTAGAAGGCCTTTGCGCACTTTCTGTCGATGTAGGCCGCTGGATTGATGAAAACGGAGAAGACGGTTGGAGGGTGGGCGCGAAACAAAAGATATTGGATAATTTAGCCTTATATCGCTCGCAAATCGCATTCGCGCTGGAAGTCGGATCACAATCTAAGCTGAAGCAGGCTGCGTGCGGAGCTTCTTACCTGAGGAAAGGCATATCAGACACGGGGCTATTCGAGCGGCCGCGTGATGAGGTGCTACTCGCTCGTGTTCATGACGTGTCAACAACGGCGGACTTGATCTGCCTCTCCGATTGAGTTCGTGCGATCTCGCAAGCCTGGACGTCGACGATGCTGATCGACATATCGCCGTTACGAGCGTTCACGGGATCGAGGAAGAATACGGCGACGCGCTAGCGGCCATCTACGACGAGAGCTTCGTCGGGACCACCTTCCACCTCGTAGGCTCAAATGAGCTCGGTCACGTACCAGGTTTCCAGGAAGCGCTGGGTCGCCTCTGGCTCGTGCTGAAGGGGTGCGGGCTGATGAAGACCAGGCACGTGCCCGTGGACCTGTCGGACGTCACTCAAACCGACTCGGAGCAGCCTGACCGAACCACGCCTTCCTGCCGAGCAGATGGCTCAGAATGTCACCTACGCCGACTCGGTAAGGGCGGTCTGGCGCTTGGGCCGACTCAAACGCCCATGCGGAGAGGCGGAGTTAACTTAGGACTAGCCAAGCTTACCGCCGTACGCCCTCGGCTAAGCGTGGGCCTCGATAGAATGGAGGGCTGACGCGCTGGCGCGCGAACGGCGGCATCTTTGTCTCGCAGCGGTCTAAACGACAAGCACCAATCGCCTCAGAAGCCGCTCCGTCACCGTTGTGAGACACCGTTTGACGTCTCCCCGAAGCGTCTCAAAGCGGTATCCCTTCCGGAACAAGCCTGAGATGGGCATGAACATGCCTCTGCATCAGGCACAGGAAGCGGCCGTTGCGAACGGCAGGGGAGGGTGGAAGGGCGACGTCGTACGTAGCAGCATGCAGGCTGTTGAACGGGAGGGGTGATGGGACCGTGGGGTGCGCTCGTCATGAGCTTCTTCGGCGCTTCGTTCTGCACATGGGCCAGCGTGTTGCTGGCGGGCTGGTCGAGCCCGGTGCTGGCGATTGGACCGCTGGTGTTCTTAGCCCTGGCGACGGTCGCGGGGCGCAAGATCAGGCGATCGGCACAGGGCGCATACTCGCCCAGCCGTGAAGCCGGGCGCATCATGTCGTCATCGAGTGCGGCCGAAGGCTTCGCCATCCCGATCGTAGCGCTCACCCTGGCTAACACCGGTCACGCGGACGCGACGCTGCCTGGCATCGCTCTAGTGGTCGGCCTCCACTTCATTCCGATGGCTTGGGCGATCCCGTTCAGGTTTTTCTACGTCCTGGCGGCCGTGCTGGTGATCGTCGCCTGCGCTGGTTTCCTGATCGGTCAACCGAATGGCTCCATCCTCGTCGGCTATGTCGCCTCGCTGACGCTTTGGAGCGCTAGCATTCTAGCTATCGCCCGCAGGCGGCCGGCGGCTTGACGCGTCCTGACGTCTGTTGAGGGCGAATGTCGGCCATAGTTCCCGCGTGCGGTAGATGCCGCAACCGTACCTGAGCCGTTCCCGTTTCCCGTCCGTATCGAGCGATTTTGGGAAGAATGATTCGGGAACAGGCTTGGGAAAGGGACGCGCGCTCCTGCTGTCCTACCCCGCTCGGGAACACGCTTACCGCTGGAATTCCTTTGACGTGACCCCCTGAAGCTCCTCCAGCGGTAGGTGGAGTCCGGCCCAACGAGGGACGGACGGATGAAGCGGTCGAGGTTCACGGAAGGGCAGATCATCGCGATCCTGCGGGAGCAGGAGGCGGGCGTGGCGGTGGTGGAGCTATGCCGCAAGCACAGCGTCAGCTCGCCGACGTTCTACAAGTGGAAGGCCAAGTTCGGCGGGATGGACGTCTCCGAGGCGCGCAAGCTGAAGGGGCTGGAGGAGGAGAACGGTCGGCTGAAGCGGATGCTGGCCGACGCCATGCTGGACAACGTGGCGCTGAAGGACCTCCTGGAAAAAAGTGGTGACGCCCGCCGCGCATCGGGAGGCTGCGGCGCTGCTGCAGTCGGCCTGAGGGATGAGCGAGCGGCGGGCGTGCCGGGTGCTGGGCGTGGACCGCACCAGCGTGCGCTACCAGACGACGCGAGCGCCGGACACGGAGCTGCGCGAGCGGCTGAAGGCGCTGGCCCAGGAGCGTCGCCGGTTCGGCTATCGACGGCTGCACGTGCTGCTCCGCCGCGAAGGGCACGCGGTGAACCGTAAGCGCGTGCAGCGTCTCTACCGCGAGGAGAAGTTGACCGTGCGTCGGCGCGGCGGGCGCAAGCGGGCCATCGGCACGCGGTGCCCCATCGAGGTCCCGTTGCAGGCGAATCAGCGCTGGAGCCTCGACTTCGTCTCGGACCAGATTACCGACGGGCGGCGCTTCCGCATCCTGACGGTGGTCGACAACTGCACCCGCGAGTGCTTGGCGCTCGTGGCCGACACCTCGATCTCCGGGCTGCGGGTCGCCCGCGAGCTCGACCGGCTGGTGCAAAGCCGCGGCCGCCCTCAGACCATCGTCAGCGACAACGGCGCGGAGCTGACCTCGAACGCCATCCTGAGCTGGGCCGACGAGGCCGGCGTCGGCCGGGTATGCAGGAGGGAGCGTTCAAAATGGTAACAATTACACGGTGACTATCAACTTTGATGCGGCTCAGGGATACATGGAGAATGGTCCAGATGGGGCCAACTTTCTTGTGTTTCACGAGTCCGGCCATGATACTGCTCAAGGGCAAGCTGTCCATCAGCAGCAATATGACGCCTGGACGAACCGCCCCGGTCACGACAACTATTTTGATGAGACAAACGCCAACGATCAAGCGCTGGCTCTTATGCAGCTCCTGGGTGTAGCTCCGACGACGGCCTTCACGCCCAAGTACGGCTGGTGATGCCAGAACGAAAACTAAGCTCACCGTCAAGGACGTGAACAACGGTTTGGCATGCTTTGGAAGAGAGTCTCAAGGTGATTGTAATCGTGACCATGCTAGCTGCCGCAGCTATTGCGGCCTCGCCGCCAATGAAGGTCGTGGCGTTCCTCGTGCCCTATATCTATTCGGGTGAAGGGGCGGGCTACGTCCAATGGGCGCAAGCTCCGACAGAAGACGACTTCTTTGCGGCGTACCCCCGCGGGCAGACCGGAAGGGGAAGCGTGAACTATGAGTGCGGTGTAGTTCCGGACGGAAGGCTCTCAGGATGTAAGGTCCTGTCACAAGCTCCTTCGGGCGCGGCCTTCCCAACCGCTGCGCTGAACCTGGCTAGACTTATGAGGGTCAGTCCTGAGTTCACACAGCTGGCTATAACGAAGAATTCAAAAATTAGGATTTCAATCGCCTTTTATCGAAGAGGCGAGGAGGATGCGGCGGTCCCGGCGGACCGTTGCCTGCCGCCTCTTTGCAGCGCGGTCATTCCGCCTCCCGCGCCTGGACCAACCTGAGATCCCGGCCTACATAAGTCGCCTAGCATCCTGTATCAGCTCCGGCGTAGCAGGGGTAGGCCGGGTGTCTCTTTTGCAATTCTGAGCCGGCCTTCTCATGCCCAATCTGCGCCGCCGTCTGATCCTAATAGGCGGCTGGGCTTGGATGCTGGGTACTTCAGCCTCCTCCGAGAGCCTTCAGGGGGCCGTGCGAAGTGCGTACGAGACAAGCCCGATCCTAGTCCAAAGGCGCTCGCTCCAACGAGCGCTGGACGAATCGTACCTGCAAGCACGCGCGGGATGGCGGCCCACAGTCGGTGTGGCGGCGACGCTGACCCAGAACTCGCAGTTTTTTGGCGGTAGTGAAGGGCAGCAGCTTGTCAGTGACGGCCGGGGAAATCTTGCCATCGTAACAAATGGCGGATCTTTCGACTATAATTCTACTGGTGCAACCCTTCAGGTCAGTCAATCGCTCTATTCAGGCGGTCGGATTCGCGCGGCGGTAGACGCTGCTGAGGCTGACGTCCTCGCAGGTCGCGCCGCCCTGGCTGATGTCGAACAACAGCTGGTCTTGAACGCCATACGAGCCTACGCCGACGTTCAACGAGATCAAAAGCTAATTCTTGTACGCCAGGGTGGGGTCGATAGCCTCAATCACCAGGTCGAGGAGGTGTCCGCTAAAGCTGAGTTAGGTCAAGCCAATCTAGTAGACGTCGCGCAGTCTAGGGCGCAGCTCTTTAGCGCGCGCGCGCAGCTCGCAGCGGCTGTTGGTCAGCTTGGCGTCAGTGCAGCTGAATATATCGCTGTCGTTGGTTCTTCACCAAGCCGGCTGGAAGAGGTGGAGCGGCTCGATGGCGTTCCAGCAGGTGTCGAGACCGCCTTCGACATCGCTGGTAGAGAAAATCCGCTCCTTGCACAAGCTGGCTTTACAGAGCAGGCTTCTCGGTTCCGCATAGCAGAAGCCCGATCAGCGGGACATCCTTCCGTAAACGCGCAGTTTTCGGTTGGAAATTTGGGTCAGGCGGTGCCCTTTGCACCTCGTGATTTTAATAAGTCGTTATTGGGAGGTGTCACCTTCTCGCAGCCGATTTACGCAGGTGGGCAGATTAGATCCTCAATCAGGCAGGCGACACAAAGAAACCTGGCAGACCGATCCGGAACCGACGTGATTCGGAGAGCCGTAATCCAAAACGTCTCTCAGTCCTAGAGCAGTATGGAATCTTCAAGACTAAGCTTGCAGCTGAGTGAGGAGCAGGCCATGGCAGCGCAATATACCTTTGATGGAGCCGTCGAGCAGGCCAAGGTTGGCGCAACTTCGACATTTGATTTTGCTCATTCAGCAACAGCAACTGCGAGACGCACAGGCCCTTCGGGTACAGGCTGGCCATGACTCCCTGATCGCCCAAGGGACGGTCCTTTATGCCATAGGCCGGTTAAGGGCCTCTTCGTTGTCGCATGAGGTGAAGGAATACGACCCGAAAACGCCACTCGATGAGCTTGTCAGAAGTGCAAGCCTACCTTGGGAATCACTTATCTAAGGTTTAGATAGAATAGGTACATCGAAGCGCTAACTAGCATGACGTCATCGGTCCTGCTCGCAATCGGGTGTTGGTCTAGTGGCCTACCTCGCACTTCTCCTCGCAGCCGAGCTCATGTATTGCCGCCCCGCTCGACCAGAGGCGTTCTCGGCGGCCTGTCGCAGCTGCGACGCCGCACCCGGCGCGAGCGCCTCCGTGTTGGCGCAGGCGGGCCTGCTCGACGGACCTGATGCTCGCCATCGCGGACCGCTTTGCGAGCCCGCAGCTCGCCCACCGGCGCGCTGGCGCGCTTCTCCTGAGCGCATGGCGGTCGCATGCCCCGTTCATGGCGATTGGCCACCTGGCACGCCAGGATCCCGTGCTGCTCAAGGCGGACCGCCCACATCGTTCGGGGTTTTGCTGTGGAAGAGCTCGCGCGGGCCGTGGGGCTCGAACCCTGCACCTTCGCCCGCCGCGTCGGCTACGCGGAGCCCTCGACGTTGCGACGCCTGATCCGACGCAGTACCGGAGCATCGCCCTCAGGGCTGCGGCTCTGACCCGCACATCGGGAGAGCGCTGGCGCTGTCGCGCCAGGAGCGGTCTTCCGCACCTCGCCAGAAAGGCGACGTTCGCAACGTGAACGAGTGGGTGCTTCAGGTGCTCTGAGCGGCTAAGCTTGGCGTTGCAGTTCGTTAGCGGTCAGCCGGACGGTGGCGATCAGTCCGCCCCCTGAACGATTCGTAAGCGTGAGCTCGGCTGCAGCGCGCTCCGTCATCAGACGCGCGATCGTCAGCCCCAGGCCGACGCCGCCCGTCTCGCGCGACCGCGAGGTCTCCAGCCGGACGAAGGGGTCGAGCACCGCCTGAAGCTGGTCGGCGGGCACGCCCGGCCCGCGGCCCGCGACGGTCAGCTCCACGACGGCGCCACGCCTCACGGCCGCCAGCTCGGCGGCGCCGGCATGCTTGAGCGCGTTGTCCAGGAGGTTGCCGACGCATCGCTTCAGCGCCTCCGGCCGCGTCCGCAAGTCGGCCTCGCACCGCCCGGTCACCTCGACCCGCGCGCCGGCCTCGACCGCGTCGTCGCGCAGGCTCTGGAGAAGGGAGTCGACGTCGAGGCTGCGCAGGGGGCCGCTCTCGGACGAGGCGGCGCGCGCGAGGTCCAGGCCCTCGCGGATCAGCGTCTCCATCGCCGCCTGGTCGGCGAGCAGAGCCGTGCGCAGGGAGGGATCGGTCACCTTCTCCAACCGCAGGCGCAGGCGCGTGAGAGGCGTCTGGAGGTCATGGGTGATCGCCGCCAGCATGTGCGTACGCTCGGCCTCGCGCCGCTTCAGCTGCGCCTGCATGGCGTTGAAGGCGCGCGCGC
>CAXTCO010000042.1:0-13888 GCA_964242255.1 uncultured Caulobacteraceae bacterium
CCGCCGCGTCCGCCCCCGACCGGGCGGCGCTGGAGGCGCGGGCGCGCGAGGCGCTGGCGCGGGGCGGCCCGCTGATCTCCGTGGTGATGCCCGTGTGCGACCCGGACCCGGCCTTCCTGCGCGCGGCGCTGCACTCGGTGCTGCACCAGCCCTACGCGCGCCTCCAGCTGGTGCTCGTGGACGACGCGTCGCGCGATCCCGCCGTCACGGCGCTGCTGCGCGACGCCGCGCGGCGTCGCTCCGTGCGCCTGGTGGAGCGGGCGGAGCGCGGGGGCGTCAGCCAAGCCACCAACGACGGGATCGAGGCGGCGACGGGCGCCTGGACCGCCTTCCTCGACCACGACGACGAGCTGGCGCCCGACGCCCTGACCGCGGTGGCCGAGCGCCTGCTCGCCGAGCCCGCCCTGCAGGTGCTCTACACCGACCAGCTGAAGATCGACGCCGCCGGCCGCGTGGTCGACCACCACCTGAAGCCGGACTGGTCGCCCGCCCTGCTGCTGGGCGTGATGTACGTCGGCCACCTGCTGCTGGCCCGCACCGAGCTGCTGCGCGCCGCCGGCGGCTGCGACCCGGCTTTCGACGGGGTGCAGGACTACGACCTCGTGCTGCGCCTGTCGGAGCGCACCGCCGAGATCGGCCACCTGGCCGAGCCCCTCTACCGCTGGCGCGCCGCGCCCGGCAGCCTCGCGTCCGACCCGGACGCCAAGCCGGGGATCGAAGCGCTGCAGAAGCGCGCGCTCCTGGCGCACCTGGGCCGGCTGGGCCGCTCCTGGGGCGCGGAGGCGCATCCGGAGCCGGCTCTGCGCCACCGCATGGTGCTGACGCCCTCTCCCGCCTCCGGCCCGGACGCGGAGGCGGCCGCGCCGCTGGTGTCCGTGATCATCCCCACCCGCGACCAGGGCGAGGCGGTGGCGCGCTGCCTGGACAGCCTCCACGCCGTCCCGGCGGGCGAGCGCTTCGAGACGGTGATCGTGGACGACGCCACCACCGACCCGGTCGCCCTGGCCGCCTTCGAGCGCCACCCGGTGCGCCACGTGCGCCTGGGCCGCGCCTTCACCTTCTCCCACGCCTGCAACCTGGGCGCGGCGCGGGCGCGGGGCGAGCTCCTGCTGTTCCTCAACAACGACACGGAGGTGCTGGAGCCCGGCTGGCTGGCGCGCCTCGCCCTGTGGCTGGACGACCCGGGCGTGGGGGCCGTCGGCCCCGTGCTGCTCTACCCGGACGGCACGGTCCAGCACGCCGGCGTGGTGCTGGGGGCGCGGGGCACGGCCGACCACGTGATGCGGCGTTTTCCCGCAGACTGCGACGGTTACGCCGGCAGCCTCGCCGCCGCGCGCGAGGTGAGCGCGGTGACGGGCGCGTGCCTGCTGGTGCGCGCGGCCGAGTTCCGGGTGCTGGGCGGCTTCTCCACCGACTACCTCCATCACTACCAGGACGTGGACCTGTGCCTGCGCCTGCGCGAGCGGGGACGGCGGATCGTCTGCGCCTCAAGGCCCGTGCTGACGCACCACGAGGGCCTGACGCGCGGGCGCGAGGGCTATGACATGGGCGACCGCGCCATCCTGCACGACCGGTGGCGCAGCCGGATCACCGCCGCCGACCCCTACTACCCCGCCGCCTGCGACCGGGAGCGGCTGGACTACTCCCTCGCCGTCGCCTGACTTTGTTGAAAAACTCCGCGTGCGTCCGGCGCACGGATGAGGTTAGCTGGCGGTCGACGATGCTGGACGACGCCTTCGCCCGCCGCCTGCCCGAACTGCGCGCCCAGGTGGACGCGCGGCTGGCGGAGCTCGTCGCCGCGGCCGTCGTCGTCTCGCCCGCTCCCCTGCGCGAGGCGGTGCGCTACGCCCTGCTGTCGCCGGGCAAGCGCCTGCGGCCGATTTTGACGCTGCTGTCGGCGGAGCACTTCGGCCGGGCCAACGCGGACCGCGCCCTCAGCCGCGCGGCGCTGGACGTGGGCTGCGCCATCGAGATGGTGCACGCCGCCTCGCTGATCCTCGACGACCTGCCGTGCATGGACGACGCCGAGCTGCGCCGGGGCCGGCCGACCCTTCACCGCCGCTTCGGCGAGGACATGGCGGTGCTGGCGGCGGTCGCGCTCCTGAACCAGGCCTACGCCACGGCCGCCGGCGCCCCCGGCCTGCCGGCGGACGCCCGGCTCGACCTCGTGCGCGCGCTCACCTCCGCGGTGGGGTTCGAGGGCCTCGTCGCCGGCCAGGCGCGGGACCTGCGGGAGCGCGACGCCCTGGAGGCCACGCCTCTGCACGAGCTCAACCGTCAGAAGACGGGCGTTCTGTTCATCGCGGCGGTGGAGGGCGGGGCGCGCGCGGCGGGCGCCCTGGACGGCCGGCTGGAGGGGGCCCGCGCCTTCGCCCGCGGCCTGGGCGAGGCGTTCCAGATCCTCGACGACCTCCTGGACGCCACCGCCACCTCCGAGGCCGCGGGCAAGGACGTCGGGCAGGACGGCGGCAAGCCGACGGTGGTCTCCTTGATCGGTGCGGACGGCGCGCGGGCGGAGATGCACCGCCGCCTCCGCTCCGCCCTGGATCACTTGGGCGACGTCGGCCCCGGCCCCCTCGGCCGCTTCACGGAGGCGCTGTTCGGCGCGGTGCCCGAGGCGGCCTAGCGCTCGAGGTCCTGTCATCCCGGCCGTCGCGGGGACGACAGGAGAAGGGGGGAGGCTGCGACCTAGCCGCCGCCCGCCGCCCGCGCCCGCCACGCCGCGCCGGTCAGCGGCCAGCCGTAGCGGTCGTAGTGCGTTTCGCCGGGCGGCGGCGGCTCCGTGAAGTCGTAAGCCGGCGCGGCGCGGACGGCCTCCCGGCCTGGAGGAAAGTTGGCCAGGGTGTCGGCCTGGCTCGCGTGCGCAGCGAAGGCGCGCGCCTTGCGCGCGCGCGCGTCGGGCGAGAGCTCCCAGGCGGTCTCCGGCCGGCCGGGGTCGGGGTGGAAGGCGTTGGCGTGCAACCGCCCGTCCACGCCGAAGTAGCCGGCGAACTCCCAGGCCGCCGGCGAGCGCCGCCCCAGCGTGGCGCAGGCGCGCGCCACGGCGTGGGCGCAGGCGTCGTGGTCCGGATGTCCGCCTTCGTAGGCGTGGGTGATCACGACCGTTTGCCCGGCGAGGTCGCCCGTCAGGCGGCGCGCCAGCTCCGCCAGCCGGTCCACCAGCGTCTGGTCGGCCAAGCCGTAGGAGACGGCGCGCGCGGGGCGCACCTCCAGCACGTCCAAGGCCGCTGCGAGCTCCGCCGCGCGGGCGGCGGCGTAGGCGCTCGGCGTGGGGAAGCCGGCGCGGCGCGCGTCGGCTCCGTCGCGCGGGGCGCCGTCGGTGGCGTGGATCAGGGTCAGCCGCGCGAAGCGGTCCAGGCGCGCGCCGAGGCCGACCACCTCGTCGTCCGGGTGGGCCACGACCAGGGCGACCGGCTCCGGGATCCGCTCGCCTGCGGCGAGCCGCCGGGAGAAGCCGTCGCCCGGCGCGGCGGGAGCAGGGATCAGGCCGGGCCCCTGGCCGGGTAGGCCGCCCCGTCGGGGTAGGGGCGCTCGGCCACGCGGCAGAGGTACACCTCCGGCTCCGGGTGCGCCTCCACCGAGAAGCCGGCGGCGCGCAGCATCGCCAAGCTCGCCGCCGTGTTGGGGGCGAACCAGTTGGTCCAGTCGTTCGAGTAGTTGTGCTCGATGAAGTGCAGCTTGGGCCAGCCGGGGGCGTCGAACATCTCCTCCCGCGTGAACGGGTAGTCGTGCTCGGCCGGGTAGACCTCCTCCGACCCGCGCTGCATCGACTGGAACAGCATCTGGTCGCCCGCCACGTGCTCGCGGATCAGGTCCAGCGCCAGCAGCGGGTGGCGCAGGTGGTAGAAGACGCCCATGAACACCACGAAGTCGAACCGCTCTCCCAGCACGCCCACGTCGTAGACGTCCATCTTCCTCCACTCGACGTCTGCGTAGCCGCGGGCTTCGGCGGCGAAGCGGGCCTGGGCGAGGTAGCGGTCGTCCGCGTCGATCCCCACCACGCGGGAGGCGCCGCGGCGGCGCAGCTCCATGGCGTAGAAGCCGGCGTTGCAGCCGATGTCGAGCACGCTCCTGCCCGTCATGTCGGCGGGCAGGGCGTGGGCGAAGCCCTTGAATTTCACGTTGGGATAGTCGCCCAGGAAGTGGTCGGGCGCCGTCCACACGCCGCCGAGGTCGATGTTGTGGAACCAGGGGGCCAGCTCGGCGACGCGGGCCTGGATCTGTTCGCGGGTGAAGGGCGCGGCGTCGTCGGGCGGGGTCATGCGGCCTCGGGTGCGGGGGCCGGATCTGGAGCCGGATCGGCCACGGCCAGGAGCTTGAGAGCTTCGCGGTAGCCGTTCAACGTGCCCACGTCGACGTAGCCGGCGCCCAGCCGATGCGCCGTGGCCTCGCCGCCGCCCGCGATCCAGGCGTTCACCAGCGTTCCGAGGTATTCGTCCTGCCCGTCGCGGGCGCGCCATAGGGCGTGAAGCGCGTGGAACACGCGGCCCGGCATGCGGAAGGCGCCCCAGATCCAGGGGGAGCGGGCGTCGGCCCGCTTGACCTGGATCTCCTCCACGCGGCCGGTCGCCTCGTCGTGCACCACGGCGTCGAACAGCTCCGGCCGCTCGACGGGGAACAGCAGGAAGGCCAGCCGGTCGCGCGGCAGGCGGGCCAGGGCGTCCTGCGGGAACCAGATGGTGTCGGGCAGGCCCACGGCCACGTCCTCGTCGGGGGCGATCAGGTGGGCGGCGCGGAACAGGGCGTCGCACAAGCCCGCCGCCTGGGGCTGGACCACGTAGGCGATGTCCGCCCCGGCCACCCGGCCGCCGTAGTAGCGCAGGATGTCGCTCTTCCCCGGCGAGATCACGAAGGCGATCTTGTCGGCGCCGCCCAGCACCAGCCGCTCCACCAGGTGCTCGCTGACGGCGCGGGGGCGCTCCACGCCGTCCTCCATGCGCGAGCCGACGGGCAAGAGCTCCTTGGAGAAGGCCAGCGGCTGGATGCGCGTGCCCTGGCCCGCGGCGGGAACGACGCCCCACATCAGGCCCGCACCGGTTCCGGCGTGCGTTTTGGGACCCGCTCGGGCGTGCGGAGCGTGGCGAGCAAGGCCAGGAGCTCGTCGGCGCGGTGGCCGCTGGTGTGGTCGCGCAGGAAGCGGGCGCGGGCGGCCTCGCCCACCTCGCGCAGGCGCGCCGGGCCGAGCTCCAGGGCGGCGAGGGCGTCCTCGGCGTCGCGGGCGAGCAGGATCTCCTCGCCGGGGATGAAGAAGCGGTCCAGCCCGTCCCAGCGGTCGCTCAGCACGGGGCAGGCGCAGGCGGCGGCCTCGAACAGGCGCCCGGAGGGGCACCAGCCCATGGCCGCCATGTCGGCGCGCGTGGTGTTCACCGTCAGGCCGGACGACGCGTAGAAGGCGGCGTGCTCCGGCGGGGGCAGGTGCTTCACGAACCAGATGTTGCCCGTCCACGGAAAGTCGGCCGGATAGCCGGAGCCGGCGAGCACCGCCTTCAGGTCCGGCCGCGCGCGGGAAGGGGCGACGAACAGCGCCTCCACCGCCGCCTGCCGGTCGGCGGCGTAGGTGCCGATGTAGCTCAGGTCGCAGGCGAAGCGCGGGTCGGGAGGCGTGCGGTGATGCGTCGCCGGGTCGGCGTGACCGTACAGCGGGGCGGTGCGCCGCGCGCCGCACCGCCGCTCCAGCGCGGCCAGGGCGGGGCCGCCCGTGTAGCTCAGCACGAGGTCGAAGGCGCCCAGCCCCTCGGCCGGCAGGTAGGGCACCGTCTCGCCCGCCGCGAGCGCCGCCAGGGTGACGGGCGTGTCCATGTCGTAGAACACCGACGGGAGGCCGCTCTCGGCCACCAGCGTGCAGGCCGCGGCGGCGTCGGCGCAGTAGCTGGTGACCATCGCCGCGTCCGCCCTCGCCAGGGCGAGGCGGGCGCGGGCGGCGTCCCACTCGGAGTAGAGGGCCAGCTCGCCGCCGGGCAGGGCGTGCAGGTCGCGGTGCGGGGCGTACCAGGGCTGGTCGCGCTCGAAGAAGGTGACGTGGACGTCGCGCTCGGCCAGGGCCGAGATCAGGCCCCGCCACAGGGTGGCGTGGCCGTTGCCCCAGGAGGACGACACCGTCAGGCCGAACACGACCAGCTTCATCGGGCGCGCGGCTCTCCCCCTGGCGGCCCGGCCGGAGCGGCCAAGCTGCTGTCCCCGCTCCGCTTCTGGCCGGGTTCGGCGCGCGCCGCATAGCGGCGTGCGATGGCCGCGCACGCCAGGAGCTGGAACTGGTGGAACAGCATCAGCGGCGTGATGAGCACGCCTGCGCTGGCGGCGGGGAACAGGGCGGCGGCCATGGGCGCGCCCGAGGCCAGGCTCTTCTTCGACCCGCAGAACACGAGCGCGATCTCGTCGGGCTTGGAGAAGCCGGCCGCGCGGGCGGCCGCGCGGGTGCACGCCAGGGCCGCGGCCAGCACGACGAGGTCCAGCACGACCACGACGCCCAGGTCGGCGGCGCTGAGCTTGCGCCACAGACCCTCCACCACGGCGGCGGAGAAGGCGGTGTAGACCACCATGAGGATGCTGCCCCGGTCCACGCCGTCCAGCACCGCCCGGCGCCGCTCCAGGAGGCCCGCCGTCCACGGCCGCGACAGGTGGCCGAGCAGGAAGGGCAGCATCAGCTGCAGCAGGATGTCGCCGATGGCCGACAGGGACACGCCGCCGCCGCCGTGTCCCGTCCAGCCGGGCATGAGGAGGCCCACCAGCACCGGCGTCACGAACACGCCGAGCAGGTTCGACGCCGAGGCCGAGCACACGGCCGCCGGCACGTTGCCGCGGGCGATGCCCGTGAAGGCGATGGAGCTCTGCACCGTGGAGGGCAGCAGGCACAGGTACAGCACCCCCGCGCCCACCTCGGGCTTCACCCCGGGGACGAGGCGGACCAGAAGGCCCAGCACGGGAAACATGGCGAAGGTCGCCGCCAGCACGGCCAGGTGCAGCCGCCATGCGCCGATCCCGTCCATCACCGCCCGCCGCGAGAGCTTGGCCCCGTGCAGGAAAAACAGCAGCGCGATGGCCGCCGTGGTGGCCCAGCCCGCCGCGCGCGCCGCCTCGCCGCGGGCGGGCGCCACGGTGGCCAGCGCCACCGTGGCGAGCAGCAGCAGGGTGAAGCGGTCGGTGCGCGCCACGAAGCGCCGCACGGCCCCGGCGGTGCGGCCGCCTCGCCGCCCGGCGGCGGAAGCGTGGGAGGTCATCGGGGCCACTCCGGTATGATCTCGCGCGCGAGCATCTCGTGGTAGGTGGGACGCGGACGGGTGACGGCCCAGCGCTCGCCGCTCACCAGCACTTCGGGGACCAGCGGGCGGCTGTTGTACTCTCCCGCCATGGCCGCGCCGTAGGCGCCGGCCGTGCGGAACACGGCCAGGTCGCCCGCCGACATGGCCGGCAGATCGCGGTCGCGGGCGAAGGTGTCGCCCGTCTCGCACACGGGGCCGACCACGTCGTAGCGCGTCGCCGTCGCGTCGGCCCCGCGCACGGGCTCCAGCTTGTGGAAGGCGTCGTACATGGCCGGGCGGATCAGGTCGTTCATGCCCGCGTCCAGCACCAGGAAGCGACGCCCCTCCGGCCGGGCGTGGACGTGGATCACGCGGGTGAGCAGCACGCCGGCGTTGGCCGCGATCGCACGGCCGGGCTCGAACGCCAGCCGCACGTCCAGCCCGGCGACCACGCGCGAGACCATGGCCCCGTAGTCGGCGGGGGAGGGGGGCTCGGGTTCGTCGAAGTAGGGGGCGCCCAGGCCGCCGCCGAGGTCCATCCGGCTCACGTTCAAGCCGGCGGCGCGCAGGCGCTCCACCAGGCCGCGCAGGGTGCGGGCCGCGGCCTCCAGCGGCGCGAGGTCTGTGATCTGGCTGCCGATGTGGCAGGCCACGCCCACCGCCTCCACGTGCGGCAGCGCCGCGGCGCGGGCGTAGAGCCGCTCGGCCTCCGACAGGGACACGCCGAACTTGCTGTCCGCCGCGCCCGTGGTGATCTTGGCGTGGCCGCCCGCGCCCACGTCGGGGTTCACGCGGAAGGCGACGGCCGGGCGCGCGGCGCGGGCTGCGGCGACGGCGTGCAGCCGGTCGAGCTCGGGCTCGCTCTCCACGTTGATCTCGGCCACGCCGGCCTCCACGGCGAAGGCGAGCTCGGCGTCCGTCTTGCCCACGCCTGAGAAGACGATGCGGTCCGGCGGGATCCCGGCGGCCAGCGCCCGGCGGATCTCGCCCTCGCTCACCGTGTCGGCCCCGGCGCCGCGGCGCGCCACCGTGCGCAGCACGGCCAGGGAGCCGTTCGCCTTGACGGCGTAGGCGAGGAGCGACCCCGGCGGCAGCGCGGCCCGGTAAACGTCCACGTGCCGTTCCAGGGTGGCGGCGGAGTAGACATAGGTCGGCGTGCCGACCTCCGCCGCGATCTCGCGCAGCGGCGTGTCCTCGCACCACAGTTCGGGACCGTCCGGCCCCGGACGGCGGGTGAAGAAGTCCATCAGCCCGGCGGGCGCGTCGACACGGGGGAGCCGAACGGGCTGGACGGCGCGCCGTCCACCGGCTGCACCGACAGGGGCGCGAGGCGGGTGTTGGGGTCCTGGATGTCGCGCTTGGTCTTGGGGGCGTTCTCGTCCGGGTCGGCGGAGCCGTCGGCCGAGCGCACCGCGCCCGACTCGGTCAGGCCCGCGGGCAGGGGGTCGGCCCCGCGGCGCGTGACGGTGGGGGCGTCGGAGTCGGCGGCGGGCGGGACGACCGTCGAGCTGCTGCGGGCGGCCGCGGCGTTCCGGCCGGGGGCCTCCAGGGCGCCGACCTTGCCGCAGGCGCCGGTGGCGATCGCCACGCCGCCCAGGAGGGCGCCGGCGGCGAGCAGGGACTTCAGGGCGGTCATCGGAGCTGTTCCTTCCAGCGGGCGACCTGCTTACGCACTTCGGCGGGCGCGGTTCCCCCGTAGGAGGTGCGGCTCGCCACGGAGCGCTCAGGGGTGAGCACGTCGTAGACCGCGGCCGTGACGGCCGGGTGGAGCTTCCGCAGCTCGGCGAGGGGCAGCTCGGGCAGGTCGCACCCCAGCTGGTCTGCGCGCTTGCAGGCCGCGCCCGTGACGTGGTGGGCCTCGCGGAACGGCAGGTCGGCCTCGCGCACCAGCCAGTCGGCGAGGTCCGTGGCGGTGGAGAAGCCGGAGCCCGCCGCGGCGCGCATGCGCTCCAGGTCGGGCGCGAGGTCGGCGGCCATGCCCGTGGCCGCCGCCAGCCCGAGCTGCAGGGCGTCGAACGCCTCGAAGGTGGGCGCCTTGTCCTCCTGCATGTCCTTCGAATAGGCGAGGGGCAGGCCCTTCATCACCGCCGTCAGCTGCACCAGGGAGCCGAGCACGCGGCCGGCCTTGGCGCGGGTCAGCTCGGCGGCGTCCGGGTTCTTCTTCTGCGGCATGATGGACGAGCCGGTGGTCCAGGCGTCCGACAGGCGGACGAAGCCGAACTGCGGCGTGCACCACACCACCACCTCCTCCGCCAGGCGCGACAGGTGCACGGCGCAGATGCTGGCCGCGGACAGGGCCTCCAGGGCGAAGTCGCGGTCGCTGACGCTGTCCAGGCTATTGGCGGTCGGTCGGTCGAAACCGAGGGCCGACGCCGTGTCGAAGCGGTCTATGGGGAAGGGCGAGCCGGCCAGCGCCGCGGCGCCGAGGGGGCTCTCGTTCATGCGCGCGCGGGCGTCACGGAAGCGCGAGGCGTCGCGGCCGAACATCTCGACGTAGGCCATCAGGTGGTGGCCGAACGTCACCGGCTGGGCGGGCTGCAGGTGCGTGAAGCCGGGCATGAGGGCGTCGGCGAACTCGCCGGCGCGGTCGAGCAGGGCGCGCTGCAGCGCCTCCAGCGAGACGACCGCCCCGTCGCAGGCGTCGCGAACCCACAGGCGGAAGTCGAGCGCCACCTGGTCGTTGCGTGAGCGCGCCGTGTGCAGGCGGCCGGACGCCGGGCCGATCAGCTCGCCGAGGCGCTTCTCCACGTTCAGGTGGATGTCCTCGAACTCCTCGCGGAACGGGAAGGTCCCGGCCTCCATCTCGCGGCCGATCGCCTCCAGCCCGCCTTGGATCGCGTCGTGGTCGGCGGTTGAGAGCACGCCCACCCTGTGCAACATCGCGGCGTGCACCCGGGAGCCCGCGAGGTCCTGGCGCCACAGGCGGCGGTCGAAGCCGATCGAGACGTTGATGGCCTGCATGACGTCGGCCGGCTTCTCGTCGAAGCGGCCGCCCCACATGCTTTGACCCGCACCCTGCCCGCTCTGGGGCGCAGGGGCCGATGACGAGGGCGCGTCCGCCATGACCGATCAGCCTCCTGGCTCGCCTCTGGGCCCGTCTCTGGGGTCGTCTTCGGGCGCCCCGTTCCCTCGCGGGCTCAGGCTGGCGCTGTGGGCCGCCCTGGCCGTGGGCGGCGCGGGGCTGCTCATAGCGCTCGGCTCCGTGGTCTTCCACCCCGGCCCGGAGTATCGGGCGGCGAGCGGGCCGGCGGGCGCCTCCGTCAGCATGACGCCGCCGGGCGCGGCCAAGCCCGTCGCCGCGCTGCCTGCGGCCGCTCCGGCGGGAACGGGCGAGCCCGCGCCCGCCACGCCCTTCAAGGACGCGGCGGGCAAGGACGTCACGCTGGCCGACTTCAAGGGGAAGGTCGTCGTGATGAACCTCTGGGCCACCTGGTGCGCCCCCTGCCGCAAGGAGATGCCGACGTTGGCCGCCCTCGCAGCGCTGGAGAACGGCAAGGCGGTGAAGGTGCTGCCCGTCTCGATCGACACGGCCTCCAAGACCGAGGCCGCCAAGGCCTTCATCGCCGCCAACGCGCCGCTCGACTTCCACCAGGACGCCGGGCCGGCCCTGCCGTTCGCCCTGAAGCCGCCGGCGGAGGGCTTCCCCACCACCGTGATCTTCGACAAGGCCGGCCGCGAGCGGGTGCGCATGTCGGGCGAGCTCGACTGGTCGTCGGCCAAGGTGCGGCGCGTCATCGACGCCCTGGCCGCGGAGTAGCCTCATCTCCGCCGTGCTCGGCGGGCAAGGGCGCGCGATGAGCACCCCCCGCCGCGCCTTCCTGGCCGCGGGCGCCGCGGCCCTCGCCGCGTCGCCCGCCCGCGCCATCCCCGTGCCCCTGCCGTTCGGCGGCAAGCCCAAGCCGCGCGTCGACCTGGGCGAGATCCGGGCGCAGACGGGCGTGCCCGCCCTCGGCGCGGCGGTGGTGACCCAGGAGGGGTTCGCCTTCCGAGAGGTCTCCGGCCGCCGCCGCGCCGACCGGCCGGACACGGTCACGACGTCGGACGCCTGGCACCTCGGCTCCAACACCAAGGCGATGACGGCGGCGCTCTACGGCCGCTACGTCGAGGCGGGACGCGCGGCCTGGGGCGCGCGCCTGCCGGCGTTGCTGCCCGACCTGAAGCTCGACCCGGCCTGGAGCGAGGTGCGGATCGACGACCTCCTCACGCATCGTTCGGGGATCACCGACCGGGGCGTCATGGACGGCGACTTCCTGGCCGGCGCCCGCGCCTCCAAGCTCACGCCGCGCGGCCAGCGGACGGACGTGGCGCGCGTGCTCCTGGCGGAGCCGCCGGCCCTGCCGGTCGGCGCGTTCGAGTACGCCAACCTGAACTACGTGGTCGCCGGCGCCGTCATCGAGCGGGTCGCCAAGCGGCCGTGGGAGGACGCCATGGCCGCCGACCTGTTCCGGCCGGCCGGAATGGCGCACGCGGGCTTCGGCGCGCCGCTGGGGGCCGCCCCGTGGGGCCACCAGGAGGCGGAGGGCCGCCTCACGCCCGTGGACCCCACCGGCATCGCCGACAACCCGGCCGTGCTGGCCCCGTCGGGCGAGATCCACGCGAGCCTGGACGACTACGCCCGCTTCGTGCGCCTGTTCCTCACCGACGGCGGAGGGGTGCTGAAGCCGGAGACGCTGAACCGGCTGGCGCGCCCCTACAGCGGCGGAGACGAGCAGTACGGCATGGGCTGGCAGGTTCTGAAGGCGCGCGCCTGGGCCGACGGCCCCGTGCTGCAGCACGAGGGCACCAACAGCCTGTGGCATGCGAGCGTGACCGTCGCCCCCGCCAAGCCGCTGGCGGTGATCGCCTGCTGCAACACGGAGGCCGACGGCGGGCCGGAGGCGTGCCTGCGCGCCACCCTGGCGCTGGTGAAGGCGTACGCCTGACGGAACGGCCCGGCCGCTTCGCGCGGCCGGGCCTCCGGGTCAGAGGGCGGGGATCAGAACTTGTAGTTGATCCGCGCGCGGACGACGTCCGCCTGGTTGGTGAAGCGGGCCGTGTAGCCGCCCGCCGAGCCGCTGACGCCGGCCTGCGAGAGGACGTTGATGTCCTTGTCGCCGAGGTCGTAGTGCAGCCACTCCACGCCCGTGGTGATCTTGCTGTTGGCGAGCATGCTGCTGTAGCGCGCCAGGAAGGCCGCCGGGATGGCGTACTCGACGCCCGCGCCGGCCACCCAGCCGGAGGGCTTGTACTCGTGGCTGCCGTAGAAGGCGGTCTGGCCCTGCGGGTTGCGGAACAGCGCCTTGTCCTTGATCTCCGAGGTGGCGTAGCCGCCCGTGCCGTACAGCAGGATCCCGCCCGGCATGGCGTAGCCCAGGCGGCCGCGCTCCGTGCCGAAGTAGTTGTTGCGCGCCAGCACGCTCGAGCGGGCGCCGTTCAGGCCGGTGAGCGTCCCGCGCCGCGAGAAGTCGGTGGCCGAGAAGTCGCCCTCCAGGCCCAGCACGATGTTCCCCGCCTGGACGTTCCAGCCCGACTGGACGCCCGCGACGTAGCCGTCCTTCTGACGGATCAGCTGCGAGGGCCGGTTGCCCGCGGCGATGGCGTTCTGGTTGGAGGCCTGCACGCCGGAGACGTAGGCCGTGTCGTCCTCGTCCAGGGCGTAGCCGCCGTGGACGCCGACGTAGGGGCCCGCCCACGGCGTGCTCTCGGTCGCGCGGTAGTTGAACCCGTAGAGGCTCTGCGCCGAGGCCGCGCCGGCGAACGCGAGGCAAGCCGTGGCCGCAATGAGGCTGATCTTAGACATAATCTACTCCTACTGGGGACCGCCCCGGCCCTTGGACCCGCACAACGGGCCAGCGAGCAGAATAGGTGTTGCGAAAGGGCCGCACTCGCGGCCCGCGTGCAGCCAAGCTTCGGAAGGGGCTCCGCCCGACCGCCGGGTCAGACGTCCAGGTCGTCCGCGGCGAAGGCGGCGTGCTCCTGGATGAACTTGAAGCGCTCCTCGGGCTTGCGGCCCATCAGGCGCTCCACCAGGCCGTCGACGTTCTCCTCCGCGCGGGGAAGCGCCACGCGGGCCAGGGTGCGGGTGGCGGGGTCCATGGTGGTCTCGCGCAGCTGGGCGGGCATCATCTCGCCCAGGCCCTTGAAGCGGCCGAGCTCGGGCTTGCGGCCTTTGAACTGGGTGGCGAGCAGCTCCTCCTTGTGCGCGTCGTCGCGGGCGTAGGCGGTCTCCTTGCCGTGCTGCAGGCGGTAGAGGGGCGGCAGCGCCAGGTAGAGCCGGCCGCCGCGGATCAGCCCGGGCATGGTGCGGTAGAAGAAGGTGATCAGCAGGCTGGCGATGTGCGCGCCGTCCACGTCGGCGTCCGTCATGATGACGATGCGGTCGTAGCGCAGGTCCTCCTCGCGGAACTTGGCGCCGCCCTGGGCGCCCAGGGCCAGCTGCAGGTCGCTGAGCTCCTGGTTCTTGCCCGCCTTGTCGCCCGTGGCGCTGGCGACGTTGAGGATCTTGCCGCGGAGCGGCAGCACGGCCTGGGTCTTGCGGTCGCGCGCCTGCTTGGCGCTGCCGCCGGCGCTGTCCCCCTCCACGATGAAGATCTCGCTCTCCGCCGTGCCGCTGTTGGCGCAGTCGGCCAGCTTGCCGGGCAGGCGCAGCTTGCGGGTGGCGGAGGCGCGGG
>CAXTCO010000043.1:0-13812 GCA_964242255.1 uncultured Caulobacteraceae bacterium
TCCAGCTCACCGCCCTGCGCGCCAGCTACCTTGTTGAGTCCACACCCTAGTCAGGGCCGCACCACGCGGCCTCCGGTCATCGGCGCGGGGGCGCCGGTCGTCCCCGGGAAGCTGATCGGCAGGCCGCGGGCGGTGCGGGCGGCGAGGAAGGCGAACAGCTCGGCCTCCACGCTGTCGCCGCGCCAGCCGACCGCCTCGGCCGTGAGCGCCGGCAGGCGCGTGCGCAGCGACAGCTCGCGCAGGAGCGCCGGGTTGCGCCGCCCTCCCCCGCAGACGATCAGGCCCGCGCCCCAGCCTCGACTCCGGCCGCGTCCGCCCGGCGCGGGCCCCTGCCGCAGGGCCAGGGCGACGGCCTCGGCGGTGAACGCGGCCAGGGTCGCCGCCCCGTCCTCCGCGCCCAGGTGCTCCACGGGCGCGAGGTCGAAGTCGTAGCGGTCGAGCGACTTGGGGGCGGAACGGGCGAAATAGGGGTGCGCCGTCAGCCGCGCGAGGGCGTCGGCGTCGATCCGGCCGGCGAGCGCCAAGGCGCCGCCCGCGTCGAAGCGGCCGCGGCCGTGGCGCTCGGCCCAGAGGTCGAGCAGGCCGTTGGCGGGACCTGTGTCGAGCGCGGTCATCGCCTCGTCCGGCGCGATCAGCGTCAGGTTGGCGACGCCGCCCAGGTTCAGCACCGCCGTCGGCGGCGGCAGCCCGGACCGGCGGGCGAGCGCGAGGTGGTAGACCGGCGCCAGAGGCGCGCCGTGGCCGCCCGCGGCCACGTCCGCCGAGCGGAAGTCGAACGCCACGGGCACGCCCGCCCGGGCGGCGAGGCGCGCGCCGTCGCCGAGCTGGCGCGTGCGGCCGAGACGCCCAGGCTCCGGCTGTTGGTGCAGGACCGTCTGGCCGTGGAAACCGATCAGGTCGATGTCGCCCCAAGCGAGGCCGTGGGTGCGCAGGAAGGCGTCAGCCGCCTCGAAGTGCGCGTCGGCGACCTCGGCGTCCACGACGGCGAAGCTGTTGGGCTCCGGCGCGCCGCGCTCCCACCGCCGCCCCGCGGCGACGGCGCAGAGCACCAGGTCGCGCAATCCCTCCGGCAGGGGCGCCTCGCCGGCCGGGCCGAGGGTCGAGACCGCCTCCCCGTCCGTCTCGATCACGGCCATGTCGATGGCGTCGAGCGAGGTGCCGCTCATGAAGCCGAGAACCCGCACGCGCCGCTCCCGCTCAGGTGAAGCGTCGTGCTAACAGCCGCGCCGATGTCCGGCCAAGCCCCGTCCGCGCCGCCCGCGGCCTACAAGTCAGAGCTCGTCCGCACGCTGGTGGAGCGCGGATACCTGCACCAATGCACCGACCTGGAGCGGCTGGACGCGCGCGCCGCCTCCGAGACGCTGACGGCCTACATCGGCTTCGACGCCACCGCCTCCTCGCTGCACGTGGGCAACCTCGTGAGCGTGATGCTGCTGCGCCGGATCCAGCAGGCGGGGCACCGGCCCATCGTCGTGGTCGGCGGCGGCACGACGCGGGTGGGCGATCCGACGGGGCGCGACAGCTCGCGCGCCATGCTGGACGACGCGCAGATCGCGGCCAACATCAGAGGCGTCCAGAAGGCGTTCGCTCCCTTGCTGAGCGCTGACGGATCGAACGCGGTCGTCACCGTCGACAACGACGACTGGCTCTCCGCCTTCGGCTACGTGGAGTTCCTGCGGCTCTACGGCACGCATTTCACCGTCAACCGCATGCTCGGCTTCGACAGCGTGCGCCTGCGGCTGGAGCGTGAGGAGCCGATGAGCTTCCTCGAGTTCAACTACATGCTGATGCAGTCGGTGGACTTCCTGGAGCTGCACCGCCGCTACGGGTGTTCGCTGCAGCTCGGCGGCAGCGACCAGTGGGGCAACATCGTTTCGGGCGCGGACCTCGTGCGGCGCGTCGACGGCGGCGAGGCGTTCGGCCTGACCACCCCGCTGATCACCACCGCCTCGGGCGCCAAGATGGGCAAGACCGCCGCCGGCGCCGTCTGGCTCAACGCCGACCGGTTGAGCCCCTACGACTACTGGCAGTTCTGGCGCAACACCGAGGACGCGGACGTGGGCCGGTTCCTGCGCCTGTTCACCGACCTGCCGCTCGAGGAGTGCGCCCGGCTGGAGGCGCTGCAGGGCGCGCACATCAACGCGGCGAAGAAGGTGCTGGCCGACGAGGCCACCGCCCTGCTGCACGGGCGCGAGGCGGCCGAGGCCGCCGCGGGCGCGGCGCGCGCGGCCTTCGAAGAGGGCCGCCTCTCCGCCGACCTGCCCACCGTCGAGGTCGCCTGCGCCGACGTCGCCGCAGGCCTGTCGATCGCCGCCCTGGCGGTGCGGTCCGGGCTGGCCGGCTCCAACGGGGAGGCGCGCCGCCTCGCCCAGGGCGGCGGCCTGCGCCTGAACGACACCGCCGTGGCCGACGCCGCCAAGGCCGTCACCCTGGCCGACATGAACGGCGACGGCGTGATCAAGCTCGCCGCCGGCAAGAAGAAGATCGTCCTCATCCGCCCCGTCTGACATCGGAGAGCATCCCATGGCCGAACTGCAGAGCGGGGATCGCGCCCCGGACTTCGACCTTCCCGCCGACGGCGGCGGCCGCGTCCGGCTGTCCGATTTCGCGGGCCGCACGGTGGTGCTCTACGTCTATCCCAAGGACGACACTTCCGGCTGCACCAAGGAGGCGCAGGGCTTCTCCGAGCACGCCGGCGACTTCGCGGGCGCGGGCGCAGTGGTGGTCGGCCTCTCCAAGGACCCGCCGAAGAGCCACGACAAGTTCAAGGCCAAGTACGGTCTCGACCTTCTCCTCGCCTCGGACGAGGACTCGGCGGTCATGACGGCCTACGGCGCGTGGCAGGAGAAGAGCATGTACGGCCGCAAGTACATGGGCGCCGACCGCTCCACCTTCCTGATCGGGCCGGACGGCGTGCTCAAGCGCGTGTGGCGCGGTGTCAAGGTGGCGGGCCACGTCGACGAGGTGCTCCAGGCCGTGCGGGAGGCCTGACGCGTGGCCGAGCCCTTCGACGTCGCGCCCGCCGACGCGCGCGAGCTGGCCCTCGGCCGCGTGCTCGACTGCACGCCCGCCGCCGCCTGGCGCTGCTGGACCGAGCCGGACCTGTTGGTGCGCTGGTTCACTCCGCCGCCCTTCCAGACCGTGCGCGCCGAGATCGACGCGCGGCCGGGCGGCGCGAGCCTGATCGTGATGCGCGGCCCGGACGGCCAAGAGTTCCCCAACCGCGGCGTCCACCTCGCCGTCGAGCCGGGGCGGCGCCTCGTGTTCACCGACGCCTTCACCGAAGCGTGGGTTCCGTCGGCCCAGCCGTTCATGACGGCGGAGATCACCTTCGCCGACGCGCCGGGCGGACGCACGCGCTACACCGCCCGCGCCCGCCACTGGAGCGTAGAGGACCGGGCGCGACACGAGGCCCTAGGCTTCCACACGGGCTGGGGCGTCGCCGCCGGACAACTGGAGGCGGTGGCGCGCACGCTGTGAGCCGCCCATATCCCACCCTCGCTTCCGGAGCCCCTCCCGTGACCCTGCGCCCCGCCCTCCTCGCCCTCGCCGCCGGCTTCATCCTCGCCGGCGCCGCTTCCGCCCAGACCGTGACGGACAAGACCAAGGAGGCCGGCCACGACGTCGCCCAGGCCGGGCGCAGGACGGGGCACGCCGTGGCGCAGACCTCCCGCAAAGCGGGCCACACCGTCGCAAAGGGCGCGCGCGCTACAGGTCACGAGGTCGCCGAGGCGGGCCGCGCCACCGGCCACGCCGTCGCCGAGACGGGCCGCGACGCCAAGGCCGCGGTCACCAAGAAGGACGACGGGAACGCCGCGCACTGAGCGTCCGCCGGCCGCGCGCAGGAGGTTCCGGGCCGCCCGTCAGCGCGGCCGCCGCGGTCACAGCAGCCTGAACACCCGGTCCGCGGGGCGGCACAGGGCCGCGCCGCGGGCGGTGAGCACGATGGGCCGCTCCACCAGCGAGGGGTCGGCCAGCATGGCGTCGATGATCGCCGCGTCGTCCTTGTCCGACAGGAGCGCGCCCGCCGCCGTCCCGGTGCGCAGCACCTCGCGCGGGCCGGCGCCGAGCGCGTCGAGCACCCGCCCCAGGGAGGCTCGCGTCCAGCCGCGCTCCAGGTGGCGCACCACCTCCGGCTCGATCCCCCGCTCGCGGATGGCGGCCAGCACCTTGGCCGACGCGCCGCAGCCCGGGTTGTGGAAGATCACCACCGGGCGGGGATCCTCCCGCCCGGTCAGGCGTCGGCCTCGCCGTCGCGGGTCACGCCGACGCGCTGCGCCAGGCTTGCGCCCATGAAGGCGTCCAGGTCGCCGTCGAGCACGCCGCCCGTGTCGCTGGTCTCCACGTCGGTGCGCAGGTCCTTCACCATCTGGTACGGCTGGAGCACGTAGCTGCGGATCTGGTGGCCCCAGCCGATGTCGCTCTTGGCGTCGGCCAGCGCCTGGGCGGCCGCTTCGCGACGCTGCAGCTCGGCCTCGTACATGCGGGCGCGCAGCATCTTCCACGCCTCATCGCGGTTCTGGTGCTGCGAGCGGCCCATCTGGCAGGCCACCACGATGCCCGACGGGATGTGCGTCAGGCGCACCGCGGAGTCCGTCTTGTTCACGTGCTGCCCGCCCGAGCCCGAGGCGCGGTAGGTGTCCGTCCGCACGTCCGCCGGGTTGATGTCGATCACGATGGAGTCGTCCACCACCGGCGAGACGCCCACGGACGCGAAGCTCGTGTGCCGCCGCGCGCTGCTGTCGTAGGGCGAGATGCGCACCAGCCGGTGCACGCCGCTCTCCGTCTTCAGCCAGCCGTAGGCGTTCGGACCCTTCACCTGCAAGGTGGCGCTCTTGATGCCCGCCTGCTCGCCGGGCGTCTCCTCCAGGATCTCGACGGTGTAGCCGTGGGCCGTGGCCCAGCGCGTGTACATGCGCAGGAGCATGTTGGCCCAGTCGGCGCTCTCCGTGCCGCCCGCGCCGGAGTTCACCTCCACGAAGGCGTCGTTGCCGTCGGCCTCGCCGGAGAGCAGCGCCTCCAGCTCCGCCCGCGCGGCGCGCTCCTTCAGCCGGCGCAGCGACGACGCCGCCTCGTCGCCCACGGAGGCGTCGCTCTCCATCTCGGCGAGTTCGGCCAGCTCCACGGCGTCGGCCGCCTCGCGCTCAAGGGCGCGCACGGCCTCCACGCCGTCGGCCAGCTTGGCGCGCTCGCGGGTGACGGCCTGCGCGTCGTCGGGCCTGTCCCACAGGGTCGGATCCTCGACGCGCGCGTTCAGCTCGTCGAGGCGTCGGAGGGCGACATCCCAGTCAAAGTCTCCTCCTGAGCAGAGCGACGCTCTGCTCGATGTCGGCCGCCAGGGCCGTGACATCCGCACGCATGGGTAAGTTCCTGATCTGAGCGGCCGAGATAGGCCGCGCCGCGCCCGCGCGCAACGCACGCGAGGGGCGGGAGCTCTGGGCGCGAGGGCGGCTCAGCCCTTGCGCGGCGCGGGCCGGTTCTTGGCGGCGGAGGCCGCCGCAGCCGACCGCTCGTTGCGCCGCTGGGCCGCGGCGTCGACCGGCGCGCCCGCAGCGCCGCCCCCACGCTTGCGCGCGAGCGCCTCCGCCAGCTTGTCGGCGGCGGACTTGGGAGGGTGGGGGGCGTCTGAATTCATGGCGGAGATATAGGGCGGCCGGACGGTGAGCGGTAAGCGGTCAAAGGCACTGTGGAAGCGACCGCAATCTGCTCGCCGCGACTCGCCAGCCTCCGACCCTATCTCTGGTTGTACTCATCCATCTCGCTCCGACGCCGCGTCACCAAGCCGGCGCTGCGCCTCGCCGGGCCTCGGACATGACCATGCGCGTCGTGGTCATGTACGTTCACAGCGTGCCTCATGACATCCAGCGCCTGCGCATCCTCGCCGGCGTCTACATGCCGCAAGATCTGAGGAGCAAGCGCCGGCACATTGAACACGAAGCTGGTCAAAGCATCAAGCTGACTTTGGGTGAGAGCTCGGTTAGCCACTCCGCGCCTGACGACCTCAGCGTACCGGTTGATCGAGACCGACAGGCTACGTTCGATCAACTCGGTGGACACGGGTCTGCCCGCCTCTTGAAAGTTGCAGGGACCCATATGGGCCAGCTGGCCAACCCCGAAGCTGCAGTTGCCTGCGTTGTCGTTGTAGAAGTGGTCGCGAAAGCCCTCCCGGGTTCGAAGCAGGCGACGACCCTCCGCGCTGACGTTGAGACCGGCGTTGACTCCCTGCGCCCTTGGAGTGGCCGCTTGACCGCGCGGGGGGAACCGCCATGCAATAGCCTTTCTGAGAGCCGCACAGGCATACCCGCCGATCACAGCGAGGTGGAGTCAAGTGACGCATCATGGACCGGCGATCATGCTTGGGGTTCTCGCCGCGGGCATCTCAGGTCCACCGGCGATGTCGGCCGAACGATGGTCGGCGCTCAGCAAGACCGCCGACTCCGTGACGGGGGACATCATGATCTCGAAGGGTCGTGTGACCATGTCGCGCCGGATTTTCCGGACGGGCAGACCTATCACCCTGCACGGCTTCGTGGCGGATCTGGAGCCGCCTCCGGTCGAGGCTGAGGCTCGTCCCGTGCTGACGCCCTCCAATCCAATGCTTCTGAACGGAAACCGCCTCTGCCCTCAGGCCACAAGGTGGATTGTTCTATGGAAGACGAAGGAGGGACTCGGAATGTCAGCCTTCACAAGCCGCGACACTCCACACGACATCCGGTCACGGGATGGGTGTGGAACCTATTACTATGTGCCGCATGAAGGGTCGTCCTCGACTCTTGAAGAGCCTGCCGCAGGCAGGTCGCCTTGACGCGCCCGAGCGGGGTGGCACTCTCGCCGCTATGTCGGAGCGTCTAGGCCTACTCTTCGCTGCTTTGATTGCGCTCGCAACAGCCGCCGTCGCAGGTGTGTTCGTCACACCCAAGTCAATCGAGGGTCATGTGACCGGACTGACGGGGCAGGTCGAGACGGACACAGGATCCTACCCAGCCGCGCGAGTGCACATGAACGGCGCAGACCTAAGCATCACTCTTCCTCGCAGTCACACCTGCGCACCCGGCAGCCTAATCCACTTGGTCAAACGAAGGTTACCATGGGGAGCGCTCTATGCGTCTGCAGCTCAGCCCTGCACGGAATAGCCGCTCACACCCCTGACGGCGTTAAAGTGGTATGTTGTCGTGCTTCTTCCAAGGATTCCGCAGCTCCTTCGTCCGCAGCGACCGTAGCGCGCGCACCACCCGCCGCCGCGTGCCGTGCGGCATGATCACGTCGTCGATGTAGCCCAGGGACGCCGCCACGAACGGGTTGGCGAAGCGCGCCTTGTACTCGGCCTCGCGCTCGGCGAGTTTCTCCGGGTCCTTGGCGTCGGCGCGGAAGATGATCTCCACGGCCCCTTTAGCGCCCATCACCGCGATCTCGGCGGTGGGCCAGGCGTAGTTCACGTCGCCGCGCAGGTGCTTGGAGCTCATCACGTCGTAGGCGCCGCCGTAGGCCTTGCGGGTGATCAGGGTCACCTTGGGCACGGTCGCCTCGGCGTAGGCGAACAGCAGCTTGGCGCCGTGGCGGATCAGGCCGCCGTACTCCTGCTTGGTGCCCGGCATGAAGCCCGGCACGTCCACGAAGGTCACCAGCGGGATGTTGAAGGCGTCGCAGAAGCGCACGAAGCGCGCCGCCTTGCGGCTGCTGTCGATGTCCAGCACGCCCGCCAGCACGGCGGGCTGGTTGGCGACGATGCCCACCGTCTCGCCGTCCATGCGGGCGAAGCCGCAGACGATGTTCTTGGCCCACTCGGCGCTGATCTCGAAGAAGTCGGCCTCGTCTACGACCTTGAGGATCAGCTCCTTCATGTCGTAGGGCTTGTTCGGGTTGGCCGGCACCAGCGTGTCGAGGCTCGGCTCCTCGCGGTCGGGCTCGTCGTAGCTCTCGCGCACCGGGCTCTTCTCCCGGTTGGAGCCCGGCAGGAAGCCGACGAGGCGGCGCACCTGGGCCAGGGCCTCCAGGTCGTTGTCAAAGGCGCCGTCGGCGACGCCCGACTTGGCGGCGTGGACGCGGGCGCCGCCCAGGTCCTCCGCCGTGACGGTCTCGTTGGTGACGGTCTTCACCACGTCCGGCCCGGTGACGAACATGTAGCTCGTGTCGCGCACCATGAAGATGAAGTCGGTCATGGCCGGCGAGTAGACGTCGCCGCCCGCGCACGGCCCCATGATCACGCTGATCTGCGGGATGACGCCCGAGGCCATGACGTTCTCGAGGAAGATGTCGGCGTAGCCCGCCAGGCTCTCCACGCCCTCCTGGATGCGGGCGCCGCCGGCGTCGAACAGGCCGATCATCGGCGCGCCCACCTTCATGGCCTGGCGCTGCACCTTGAGGATCTTCTGCGCGTGGGCGCCGGAGAGGCTGCCGCCGAACACGGTGAAGTCCTTGGAGAAGACGTAGACGACCTTGCCGCCGATCGTGCCCCAGCCGGTGACCACGCCGTCGCCGGGCACCTTCTGCTCGGCCATGCCGAACTCGGTGGCGCGGTGCTCGACGAACATGTCGAACTCCTCGAACGAGCCCTCGTCCAGCAGCAGGCCGATGCGCTCGCGAGCGGTGAGCTTGCCCTTGGCGTGCTGGGCGGCGACGCGTCGCTCGCCCCCGCCCTGGCGCGCGGCTTCGCGGCGGGCTTCGAGCTGGTCGAGGATGGACTGCAAGGCGGCGCTCCGGGGTGGAGCGCCCTTGCTAGCTCACGCCAGGGCGGCGAACCACCGGGCGATGAAGCGGGCCTCCTCCAGGCGGCGCGCGGTGCGCTCGGCGGCCTCGGCGTCGACGCCCCACTCGCTCTCCTGGTGCGCCTCCTCCAGGCGGGCGAGGGCGTGGGCCTCGTCGCCCGTCAGCCGGCCGCGGCGCACGGCGAAGGCGAGCACGGCCGAGCCGAACAGGGCCGCCGCAAAGGCGAGTCCCGCCAGGGCGAAGTCGCCCTCCGCCGCCGCCAGCTCGCGGGCGCGGGCGACGGAGGCGGGCGGCTGGGCGCGGGGCATGACGCCCTCCACGGCCTCCAGCCGCACGCCGAGGTCTCCGGCCGCCCAGGCGAGGAGCGGGTCCCACTCCGCCGCCTGGCGGGCGTGGAGCTTGGGCTGGTCGTCGGCCCGGTGGAGCAGGCCGTCGCCGGCGGCGTAGCGGCCGACCTCCACCGCCAGGGCGTCGCGGGTGGCGGCGGCGCGGTCGATCGTGGTGAAAGCGAGGCGGGTGGCGGGCATGGCCGCCCAGTCCACCTCGCGCACCTGCGCCGCCCACTCGGCGGCGGCGAGGTCGGCGAGGGCGGGCGTGGGCAGCACCAGGGGCGCGCCCTCCGGAGTTTTCGCCGGCCGGCCGTCGAGCAGGACGGCGTGGCCCCCGCCGGCGTCTGGCCCGGTGGTGACGGCGTCGTAGACGCGGCGCGGGCGGGGGACGACGCGGTCGGCGTGGGCGAGGCTCATGAGGCTCAGGTAGGCGCGGCGGCGGGCTCCCGCGAGGCGGCGAAGCGCTCCAGCTCGGCCTGAAGCTCGGCCCAGGTGGCGCTGACGTGGTCCGCGCCGGCCTCGCGCAGCTCGGCGGAGGTGTGGAAGCCCCAGGCGACGCCCAGGGCGCGGACGCCGGCGGCGCGGCCCATGCGCATGTCGTGGCTGGTGTCGCCGATCATCACCGCGCGCGCCGGCGGCGTCCCCGCGGCGGCCAGGGCCGCGTTCACCATCGCCGGGTCGGGCTTGCCGGGGCCGTCGTCGGAGCAGTGGAGCGAGACGTAGCGCCCGCCCCAGCCGTTGGCGGCGACCACGCGGTCGAGCCCGCGGCGCGACTTGCCGGTGGCCACCGCCTGCCGCCAACCCCGCGCGGCAAGCCGCTCCAGGAGCTCGGCCGCGCCGGGGTACAGAGGCTCGCGGAAGGCGGGGTCGGCGTGCAGCTCCTGGAACGCGGCCTTGTAGCCGGCGGTGATCGCCCGCTGCACGGCGGGGTCGAGGCCGGGCGTCATGGTCTCCACCGCGGTTTGCAGGGTCAGGCCGACGATGCGGCGCGTCTCGTCGTAGGTGGGGCGCGGCCGGCCCTGGCGGGCGAAGCCCTCGGCCATGCACGCGGCGATGGTCTCGCGGCTGTCCACCAGGGTGCCGTCCACGTCCCAGATGGCGAGGGGCCGGATCGCGAGGGGCGGGGCGGCGTCGTCAGGTGTGGGCAAGGGCGGTCCGGTCAGGCGGGGAGGAGGTCGAAGGCGACGGTCAGGCGGGCGGCGTCGCCGGTGAAGGGGGCGGTGCCGTGCCACATGTAGGAGGGGAACAGGACGAGAAGGCCGGGCTCGGGCTTCACGAAGCGCTCGGCCCCCAGCTTGGGCCGGGTGGGCGCGCCGGGCTCGCCGAACTTGATCCAGCCCTCGCGGCCGCCCGCATCCACGGCCGGCGGCAGGGAGACGTAGCAGGCGGAGGAGAGCCAGCCGGCGGGGTGGATGTGGTCCACGTGGCGGCCCTGGCTGCGCAGCCGCACGCTCCAGATGCCGGCGAACCTGTAGCGGCCCGTGTTGCGGCGGCGCACGGGATCGTCGCCGGAGCCGGGGCCGAGGGCGGCCATGTAGGCGCGGATCGCGCCGTCGACCGCCTGCGGGAAGGCGCGCACGGCGGGGTCGTCGCTCTCCAGCAGGTTGGCGTTGGTCTGGGTGCCGCCGCGCAACGACTGGCCCACGGGGTGGGTGTGGACGACGTGCAGCCGCTCCAGCGCGGCGGCGAGGTCGCGCAGGTAGGCCGCCAGGTCGGGCCAGCCGGGCGGCGCGTCGATCGTGCGGGCGCGCACCAGGGCGTCGTAGTCCTCGCGGGCGAGCCGCCGGTCGTCGCCGCCCAGCCGCCAGGCGGTGGACTGGAGCATCAGGTCGCCCTGGTGGTCCGGCGAGCGGGTCAGCAGGTCCTCGGCGATCGCCAGGGCGTCGCGCCAGCGGCCCTGGGCGAGGCGGGCCTCGGCCAGGGTGCGGCGCAGGTCGTCGTTGGACGGCGCCGCGGCGACGGCCTCCTCCGCGTAGCGGGCGGCGCGGTCGGGATCGAGGCGCACCGCCTTCTGCGACGCCGCGCCCTTGAGCAGCGGCTGCGCGCCCGGCCGCTCGGCGGCGGCGGCCAGGGTGCGGTCGGCCGCCTCGGGCTCGCCGGCGTACTGCTGCAGCTGGGCGAGCTCGACGGTGAGGGCCTGGGCGTCGGGTCGGACGGCGAGGGCGGCGTCGAGGTCGCGCCGGGCGGCGGCCAGGTCGCCCGTGCGCATCCACACCTGCTGGGCGAGGCTCCTGTGCGCCTCGGCGTAGAGGGGGCGGCGGCGGATCGCCTCGCGGAAGGCGGCCTCCGCCTCATCCCAGCGGTGCAGGCCGGCCAGGGCGCGGGCGCGCACCAGCCAGGTCTCCGGTGCGTCCAGGCCGAGGGCGCGGGCGCGGGCGGTGGAGGCCTCCGCCTCGGCGAAGCGCTGCAGGTCGCCGGCCGTGGCGGCGTGGTTGTGCCACGCAACGGCGTTGTGCGGCTCGATCTCGGCGGCGCGACGGTGGTGGTCGGCGGCCTCAGCCTTGCGCCCGACCGCCTTGAGCGCGTCGCCGAGGGCGTTGGCCAGGGCGAAGTCGCGCACGCGGGCCAGGGGCTCCAGCAGGCGCACCGCCTCTTCGGCCCGGCCCTGGACGACGAGGTGCTCGGCCAGAGCGGCGGCCGCGGGCGGGAAGCGTCGGTCGAGCGCGACGGCTTGGCGCAGGGCCGCCTCCGCCTCGGCCGCGCGGCCGGCGTGGGCCAGGACCACGCCGAGCTGCATGGCGAGCGGGGCCGCCGCCTTGGTCCCGGGCGGGAAGGCGGCGAGGCCCGCGCGCAGCTCGGCCTCCGCGCCCTGGGCGTCGCCGCTGTCGATCAGGGCCTGCGCCATGAGCTGGCGCACGGCCGGGTCGCGCGGGGCGGCGTCACGCACGGGGGCGAGCATCAGCTTCGCCTCCGGCGCGCGGCGCGCGGCCAGGAGGCGCTGCGCCGTCTCGAAGCGCCGCTGCAGCTCGGCGGCGGGGAGCCCGCTCACCGGCGCCGGCCCCCTCCCCCGCCGCGCGCGGAGCCGCCCGTGAACGGCTCCGGCTCCGCCTCGTGCTCGTCGAAGCCGAAGCGGTCGAAGCCCGCCTTCAGCTCGGGGCTGATGGGCGCCTCCAGGATCAGCTGGCCGCTGGAGGGGTGCGGGATCGACAGGCGGCGGGCGTGCAGCTGCAGGCGCAGCCCCTCGCCCAGGGCGGCGGAGGCCTCGTCGCCGTATTTCGGGTCGCCCAGGATCGGGTGGCCCATGGCCTTCATGTGCGCGCGCAGCTGGTGGGTGCGGCCCGTGTGGGGGCGCAGGGCCATCCAGGTGACGCGGCCCGCGGCGCGCGACAGGGTGACGAACTCCGTGTCGGCGGGCTCCGCGCCGAACTCCTTGGCGTCGGCGGGGACGACGAGTTCGCGGTCGCCGACGCCCTTCTTGACCAGCGGCAGCTCCATGAGCCCCTCGGCGGGCTTGGGCTGGCCGGCCACCAGCGCCCAGTAGGTCTTCTTCGCCTTGCGCTTCGCAAACGCGCCGGACAGGCGCGCGGCCGCCGCGGGCGTCCGGCCGAGCACCAGCACGCCGGAGGTGTCGCGGTCGAGCCGGTGCGTCAGGCGCGGCCGGTCCAGGCCCTCGCCCCAGGCGGAGAGCAGGCGGTCGACGTGCTTGTGGGTCTTGGTGCCGCCCTGCACGGCCAGGCCGCTCGGCTTGTTGAGCGCCAGCACCTCGTCGTCCTCGTAGAGCACCAGCGACTTGGCGTAGGCGACGTCCCGGTCCGCCAGGCGGAGCGGCTCGCCGGGGGGCGGCGCGTCGGGCAAGGGCGGCACCCGCACCTGGGCGCCGGCGGCGAGCTTGGTGTCGATCTTGGCGCGGGCGCCGTCCACGCGCACCTGGCCCGTGCGCGTCAGCCGGTTCAGGTGCACGTGGTTCAGGTGCGGCCAGCGGCGCTTGAGGAAACGGTCGAGGCGCGAGCCCTCCTCCCCCGCCGCGACGGTCAGCGTCTTGACCTCCCTCACGGCGCGAGGCGCCCGGAGGCGAGGCGCGCGACGCCGGCGGACGGAGGTCTCGGGAGCATGGCCGCGTCGCTTATAAGCGCGCCGGCGACCCCAACAAGCGCGCCGGCGCCTCAGCCCTGCTCCTCCAGCGCCGTCCGGGCGACGCGCGCGGCGTGGCCGTTCAGCTGCGCGCCGGCGGCGTAGCCGGCCGCGGTGGCCGCCAGGCACAGGACGACGGAGAGGCCGACGTTCAGCCCCGCCCTGCCCCACGCCCCCGCGCGAAGCAGGTCGATGGTCTGCAGGCTGAAAGCGGAGAAGGTGGTGAAACCGCCGCACAGTCCGACCATGACGAACAGGCGCACCGGCTCGGGCGCGGCGAAGCGGCCGCCGGCGAGCGTCAGGGCGCCGAAGACGCCGATGACGAAGGAGCCGGCGACGTTGATCGTCACCGTGCCCCAGGGCAGGCTCGCGCTCGCCGGCGACATCCACCCGGAGACAAGGTGGCGCGCGCCGGTGCCCAGGGCCCCGCCGAGCATCACCAGCAGCAGCGTGGCGGTGTTCATGCCTGATCCTCCCGCCCGGGCCGGGCGGACGGGAGCCGGGCGGGTCTTCTTCGTATGTATGCGGCGGGGGCGGCCAGCCGAACGACGGCTGAAGTGAGAACTCCCCGTTCCTTGCGGACCACGGTAGCCGCACAGCACCCTCCGCTCAACGGCGCGGAACGGAGGGCGCCACGGCGCCGCGAGGAGGCGCGTCAGGCCTGCGGGCCGCCGCCGCCCATGCCGCCGCGCCCGCCCCCCCGGCC
>CAXTCO010000044.1:0-13769 GCA_964242255.1 uncultured Caulobacteraceae bacterium
AGGGCGCGGCGGCCGATCCCTTCCACGTGCAGCCCGCCCTGGCCGACGTGGCCGGGCGCCTCGCGGCCAAGCCCGAGGCGCTGCTCGGCGCGCAGGCGCAGCTGTTCGAGCGCTACATGGCCTTGTGGTCGGCCACCGCCCGGCGCATGGCGGGCGGCGAGGCGGAGCCCGCGGCCGAGCCCGCCAAGGCGGACAAGCGGTTCCGCGACCCGGCCTGGACCGACAACCCGCTCTTCGACGTGATGAAGCAGAGCTACCTCATCACCGCGGACTGGCTGAACGGCCTGGTCGGCTCGGTGGAGGGCGCCGACCCCCTGACCAAGCGGCGCGCCGAGTTCTTCACGCGGATGATGACGGACGCCTTCTCGCCGTCCAACTTCCTGCTGACCAACCCCGCCGCCCTCAAGGCGATGGCGGAGACGGGCGGCGAGAGCCTGGTGCGCGGCGCGCGGAACTTCGCCGCCGACATGGCCCGCGGCGGCGGCCAGCTCGCCATCAGCCAGACCGACGCCTCGCGCTTCGAGGTGGGCCGCAACGTCGCCACCGCGCCTGGCAAGGTCGTGTTCCAGAACGAGCTCTTCCAGCTGCTGCAGTTCTCGCCCAGCACGGAGAAAGTCTACGAGACGCCACTGCTGATCCTGCCGCCGTGGATCAACAAGTACTACATCCTTGACTTGAAGCCTGAGAACTCGATGATCCGCTGGCTCAGCGCCCAGGGCTTCACCGTGTTCGTCGCCAGCTGGGTGAACCCCGGCCCGGAGCTGAAGGACAAGACGTTCGAGGACTACATGCGCGACGGCGCCTACGCGGCCGTCGAGGCGGTGATCCGGCAGACGGGCGTGACCCACGTCAACGCCGTGGGCTACTGCATCGGCGGCACGCTCCTGGCCTCCACCCTGGCGCACATGGCGGCGAACGGCGTGCCGGCGGTGGGGGCCGCCACCTTCTTCGCCGCGCAGCAGGACTTCCGCGAGGCCGGCGACCTGCTGCTCTTCACCAACGACGCCTGGCTGGAGACGCTGGAGAAGAAGATGGACGCGGCGGGCGGCGTGCTGCCCGGCGCGGCCATGGCCGACACGTTCAACGCCCTGCGCGGCAACGACCTGATCTGGTCGTTCTTCGTGAACAACTACCTGATGGGCCGCGAGCCCGCCGCCTTCGACTTGCTGTTCTGGAACAGCGACCAGACGCGCATGCCCAAGACGTTGCACATGAGCTACCTGCGCGACTTCTACCAGTTCAACAAGCTGGCGGAGCGCGAGCTGCAGCTCGGCGGCGCGCCGTTGGACATGTCGCGCGTGACCATTCCCGTCTACGTCCAGTCCTCGCGCGAGGACCACATCGCGCCGATGCGCTCGGTCTACCGCGGGGCGCGGCTGTTCGGCGGCCCGACCACCTTCACGCTCGCGGGCTCCGGCCACATCGCGGGGGTGATCAACGCGCCGGCGGCGAACAAGTACGGGCACTGGACCAACCCGGACCTGCCCCCCACCGTCGACGAGTGGCTGGCCGGCGCGACGGAGCACCGGGGCAGTTGGTGGCCGCACTGGGCCGCCTGGCTGGCCGAGCGCTCGGGCGCCGAAGTCGCCGCCCGCGACCCGTCCGCTGGCCCGCTGGGCGTGATCGAGGACGCGCCGGGCGCCTACGTGAAGGTGCGCTCGGACGCGCAAGCGGCGGCGTGATCGCGCTCGCCCTGGCTGCGGCGCTCGGCTGGCCCAGCCTGACCTCGGTGCGGCCCTTCCCCGTGATGGAAGGTGCGAACCTGTTGCCGGCCTTCGCACCAGACGGGCGTCAAGGCTTGATCGTCTCGGGCGCGCCTAACACCGCCACAGCCAGCGGCGCCTACACGGCCTACATGGTGCTGCTCCGCCGCGCGCAGCCGGAGCGGGGCTGGTCGCTGGTGCGGTTTGCGACGGGGGACGATGCGCACGGCCATAGCCCCTGGGAGAACACGATCATCGACATCCCGCACACGGGCGAGGATCAGATCAAGAGCGTTCGCTTCGCGCGAGCTGAAGTGAACGGCGTGCCGGAGACCGTCGTGATCACTGCGGAGCGGGACATGAGCGAGGCCGAGACGATCCCCGATCCCGCCCACGTGCACTTCACCCTGCTCAAGCTCGTTGTCGATCCCGCATTCGCCGAGGAGACGTTTGAGATTGCGGGCCACCTACGATCAAAGGCGTGCTTTTCCAATTCCGACGCCGCCTTGGAGGTCGAGCTGGGCATAGCCGCGCCTGACCCGACCCAGGGCAAACCCGCGGCCGAGCCCTGTCCTGCGCCGAAGCGTCGTTAGGGAGTGATCCGCTTGCCCTCAGCCGAGGCTCGGTGTGAGGGTCTGCCCCCTTCTCCTCAAGAGTCCGCCATGGCCCAGACGGTCACCCTCGAATCCAAGATCGACGGCTTCGCCTTCACCGCCCTGCACGCGGAGGCGCAGGGGCCGCGCAAGGGCGGCGTGGTGCTGCTGCAGGAGATCTTCGGGCTCGACCGTTTCATGCGGACCGACGTGGAGCGCTGGTCGAAGCTGGGGTTCGAGGTCTACGCGCCCTCCCTGTTCGACCGCGCCGAGCCCGGCTTCGTCGCCGACCACGACGCCGAGGGCGTGCGGCAGGGCCGGCTCTACGCCTCGGGCGTCGGCGTCGATCCGCCGACCTACGACGTGGAGACCTGCGTCGACGCGCTGGTGCGCCGCGGGCCGGCCTTCGTGGCGGGCTACTGCTACGGCGGCGGGATCGCCTGGCTGTCGGCCTGCAAGATCGACACCCTGGCCGCGGCCGCCTGCTACTACGGCGGCATGATCGCGAGCCACGCCGCGGCCAAGCCCCTGTGCCCGGTGGTCCTGCACTTCGGCGGCCTTGACCCGCACATCCCCTCCGACAGCGTGGATGCGATCCGCCGCGCCCAGCCGGGCCTGCCGATCCACGTCTACGAGACCGGCGGCCACGGCTTCAACAACGAGGGCGGCCCCGCCTACGACGCCGCCAGCGCCGAGCTGGCGCGCCGGCGCACCCTGGAGCTGTTCGCCGCCAACGGCGCGGGCTGACGGCCAGATGGGCGACGCGGGCGAGGCCGTCCGCCTCACGGGCGCGGACGGCTTCCGCTTCGAGGCGTGGCGGGAGCCGGCGCGGGAGGCGCGGCGCGGCGGCCTCGTCGTGCTGCACGCGGCCTGGGGCGTGACCCCGCACCTGCGCACCCTCGCCGCCGAATGGGCGCAGACGGGGTGGGAGGTGCTGGTCCCTTCCCTGTTCGACCGGTGGGAGCCCGGCTTCGCCCTCGCGGACCGCGATCCGGCCCTGCTCGACCGTCGCATGGCCCTGGCCGCCTCCACGGGCTGGGGCGACACGGCGACGCCCGACGGGCAGGCGGCCGTCGACGCCCTCGCGCCCGCGGGTGCGGTCTGCGTGACGGGCTTCTGCTTCGGCGGGACCGCGGCCTGGCTGGCGGCGTGCCGCGGCGAGGGCGTGGCGGCCGTGTCCGCCTTTTACGGCGGCCACATCGCGGCCTTCGCCGACGAAACGCCCCGCTGTCCCACGATCCTGCACTTCGGCCGGCGCGACGAGCTGATCCTGCCGGCCGACGTGGCGCGCATCGCCGACCGCCACCCCGACCTGCCGATCCACCTCTACGACGCCGGTCACGCCTTCGTCGCGCCCGCCGATCATGACGCGGACAGCGCGCGGCTGGCGATGCTGCGCACCCGCGCCCTGTTCCATCGCGCCACGGGCGGTCGCGACCACGGCGCCTGAAGGCGCGACGCCCGCGACGCCTACGTTTCGATGATCTCGCGGATCTTGGGCTCACGCTCCAGGGCGCTGACCAGCAGGAACTGCGCCAGGAGCACCCCGATCCCGGCTCCCAGCGCCGAGAACGGCCCGGCCGGCAGCGGCCCCCCGTCGGCGGCCATGCCGATGCGGCGGTAGATCAGCCCGGCCGCCACCGCGAGCACGCCCAGGCCCGTCAGGACGCTGACGGGGCTCTGGCCGAAGCCGGAAGCGAAGCTCAGCCACACGTAGCGCTTCAGCCAGCGCCGCACGACCTGCATCTGCAGCGTCACCACCAGCACGGCCAGACCGTAGACGGCCGGGAAGACCAGCAGGAAGGCGCGCTTGGCCCCGTCGCCGGCGGGGATCACGCTCCAGGCGTGCGTCACCGCGGCGGCGTAGAGCAGGCCTGCGAACACGGGCGCGGCGCCCTGCATGCGCTTGAAGTCGCGCCAGGCGCGCGTGTGCCGGGCGGCGTCGGCCGGACCCCGGCGGGGCGGAGGGGGCATGGATCGGAGATAGGCGCCGCCGACGCGGCGCCAAGCCTTGCCGCTCCCCGCCGGCCGCGCTTAACTCGACCGGCCGCCGCAGGAGGCCGCATGCGCCCTGTCCTCGCCGCAGCCGCGGCCGTTCTCGCGACCGCCCCGGACGGAGCGCCCGCCGGCCCGGCGCCGGCCGCTCCGGCTCCCGCCTCGGCGGCCGCCGTCGCGTCGAGCCCCATCACCGAGCTCCTGTTCTGGCCGCAGGCGAAGCGCGACGCCGACTTCCGCCGTCTGGACCAACTGACCCCCGCCCACGTCGTCCGCCGCGGCTCGCGCGTCCGCCCCCTGCCGCCCGGACGCCCCCTGCCGCCCCTCGCCTTCCACGCCACGGACGCGGACTGGACGCTGGAGCGATGGATGGCCGCCGACCACGTGGCCGGGATCGTGGTGCTGCAGGACGGGAAGGTGCGGCTGGAGCGCTACGGCCTGGGCCACGGACCCGCAGGGCGCTGGACGTCCTTCTCCGTCGCCAAGTCGTTCACCTCCACCCTGGTCGGCGCGGCGGTGAAGGACGGCCGCATCGGGTCCGTGGACGACCCCATCGTGCGCCACCTGCCCGAGCTGAAGGGCTCGGCCTACGACGGCGTCAGCATCCGCCAGGTGCTGACCATGACCAGCGGCGTGAAGTGGAACGAGGACTACGACGACCCGGACTCCGACGTGGTGCTCTCCTCCCGCGCCACGGCCCCGCCCGGCCGCGACCCGGTGGTCGACTACATGGCGCGCCTGCCGCGCGAGGCGCCCCCCGGGACCAAGTGGGTCTACAAGACGGGCGAGACCAACCTGATCGGCGCCCTGGTGGCCCGGGCCACGGGCGAGACCTTGGCCGCCTACCTGTCCGAGAAGGTGTGGCGGCCGTACGGCATGGAGCAGGACGCCGCCTGGATCCTCTCCCCCGCCGGGCGCGAGTTCGGCGGCTTCGGCCTCTGCGCGGCGCTGCGCGACTTCGCGCGCATGGGCCAGTTCGTGCTGGAGGGCGGCCACGGCGTGCTGCCCGCGGGCTGGCTCGCGACGGCCACGACCAAGCAGGCCGACATCGGTGCGCCCGGCGGCGGCTACGGCTATCAATGGTGGACCAACGACGACGGGAGCTACGACGCGCGCGGCGTCTTCGGGCAGCTGATCCACGTCGACCCCCAGCGCCGGCTGGTGATCGCGGTGAACGCCGACTGGGCGACGCCCGTGGGCGCCGACTTCATCGCGCGGCGCCAAGCCCTGGTCGCGGCGGTGGCCGCAGCCGCGACCAGGAGCTAGATCGGCCGCATGGCTCAGCTGACCCCCTTCCACATCGCCTTCCCCGTCGATGACCTGCAGGCCGCCCGCCGCTTCTACGGCGAGGTACTCGGCTGCCCCGAGGGGCGCAGCGCGGCCGAGTGGATCGACTTCGACCTCTACGGCCACCAGATCGTGGCGCACCTCGCTCCCCGGCCCGCCTCCGACGGCGGACGCGCCGCGCACGCGAACGCGGTGGACGGTCACGACGTGCCGGTGCCGCACTTCGGCGTGGTGCTGGAGCCGGCGGACTGGGAGGCGCTGGCCGGCCGCCTGCGCAGGGCGGGGACGCGCTTCGTCATAGAGCCGCACACCCGTTTCAAGGGCGAGGCGGGCGAGCAGTCGACGATGTTCTTCCTCGACCCGGCCGGCAACGCGCTGGAGTTCAAGGCCTTCGCCGACCGCGCGCAGCTGTTCGCGACGTAAGCCGCGCCCGCGCCTCCGGCCGACGCCGGAGCGGCCGAGGGGTGAGGTCAGTGCCCGTCGAACGCGATCAGGGTGGACACCGGCACGCCCAGCGCCTTCAGCTTCTCCGCCCCGCCGAGCTCCGGCAGGTCGACGATGAAGCAGGCGGCCACCACCTCCGCCCCCGCGACGCGCAGGAGCTTGACCCCCGCTTCCGCCGTGCCGCCCGTGGCGATCAGGTCGTCCACCAACAGCACGCGCTCGCCGGGCGCCACGGCGTCCTCGTGCATGTGCAGCTCGTCGACGCCGTACTCGAGCTGGTAGCTGGCCATCACCGTGCGGTGCGGCAGCTTCCCCTTCTTGCGCAGCGGCGTGAAGCCGGCGGAGAGCTGGTGCGCCGCGGCGCCCGCCAGGATGAAGCCCCGCGCCTCGATGCCGGCCACCTTGTCGATCTTGGCGCCCGCGAAGGGCTGCACCAGCTCGTCCACCGTCTGGCGGAAGGCGCGGGCGTCGGACAGGAGCGTGGTGATGTCGCGGAACATGATCCCGGGCCTGGGATGGTCCGGGATGGTGCGGATGACGGAGCGCAGGTCCAAGAAGGCGTGTCCTACCAGCAGGCGGCCATGATCTCGTCGGCCCACCGGGGCTGACGGATCTCGCCGCGGGGCTCAAAGCCCTTGATGACGGGCTTGATGTCGAGCACGGGCGTGCCGTCGACCGCGTCCAGGCCGCGAACGTGCAGGCGCCGGCCGTCGATCCGCACCCCCTCGCACGCCGTCACGCCCAGGCGGTGGGGCCGCGGCGCCCCGCGCTGGGCGAAGACGCCCATCTCCGGCCAGGCAGGGTTCCCGCGGGGGCGGCGCGCGCCGGTGCGGACGTCACCCGGGGCGAGCCGGCCGAAGTGGAAGACGACCAGGGCGTGGCTGAAGGCGTCCAGGCCGTGAAGCGCTTCGGCGGGCGTCTGCGGCGCGAGCTCGACCGCCGCCTCCACCTCGCCCCACGCGTCGTCCACGTTCTCCACGCGCCCGCCGCGCACGAAGGCGACAGGCTCCAACGCGATCGCCGCCATGCCGACCTCAGTGCGCGAGCAGGCGGCCGGCCACGGCGTCGAGCTTGGCCATCAGCGCCGGGTCGCGGTGCTCGGGCGCGGTGACCAGCGCCGTGTCCAGCACGGTGTCGGTCGGCGTCGGCGTGCGCGGCGTGGCGGCGAGGGCGGCGCACAGGCGCTTCAGCGCCGCGCGGGCGAGGGCCGCATTGGCGTGCATCACCTCCAGCACGTGCGACAGCTCCACGTGCGAGCCCTCCTCCGCATCGCGCCACGCGTCGTAGTCGGTGACCATGGCGAGGCTGGCGTAGGGCAGCTCGGCCTCGCGGGCGAGCTTGGCCTCCGGCAGGTTGGTCATGCCGATCACGTCGCAACCCCAGGCGCGGTAGAGGCGGCTCTCCGCACGGGTAGAGAACTGCGGCCCCTCCATGGCGAGGTAGGTCCCGCCGACGTGCACCCTGGCGCCCGCCTCGCCGGCCGAAGCGGCGGCCAGGGCGGTCAGGCGGCGGCACACGGGATCGGCCATGCTGACGTGGGCCACGGCCCCCTCGCCGAAGAAGGACGAGGCGCGGCCGACGGTGCGGTCCACGAACTGGTCCACCGCCACGAACTCGCCCGGCGCGAGGTGCTCGCGCAGGGAGCCGACGGCGGAGAGGCTCAGCACGTCGGTGACGCCGCAGCGCTTCAGCACGTCGATGTTGGCGCGATAGTCCAGGCGGCTCGGCGACAGCCGGTGGCCGCGCCCGTGACGCGGCAGGAAGCGCACGGGCACGCCCTCCAGCACCCCGTGCAGCACCGCGTCGGACGGCGCGCCCCAGGGCGAGGCGACGTCGCGCCACTCGCGCTCCGCCAAGCCGTCGATCTCGTACAGTCCGGAGCCGCCGATGACGCCGAGCACCCAGCCGTGCGGGACCGCGCTCATCGCGCCAGCTCCATGATCAGCGGCGCGATGCGGTCCCAGCCCGGCGTTCCGGGGGCGATCTCCTCCACGTGCGCGGCGTTCGGCAGGATGCGGAAGTCCACGCGGTCGCCCGCCTCTCGCGCGCGGCGCACGTAGGCCTCGCTCACGGCGGGCGGCACCGTCTCGTCCTCGCGGCCGACCACCACGAGCTGGCGCACGTGCAGGGGCAGCATGTGCGCGGGGCTGGTGTCGCCGTAGCGGCCGCCCAGGCGCGCGGGGCCGGCCATCTTCTCGACGGGCTCGGCCCCGCAGGCGGTCTCGGTGTCGGTGGCGAGGTTCGGCAGGCCCGCGATGTCCACCACCGCCGCGATCGGCAGGCCGCGGCTCGCCCGCAGCGGGCCGGAGGCGATCCTGCGCCGCGCCGCCGCCCACAGGGCGAGGTGCCCGCCCGCCGAGTGGCCGGCCACGACCACCTTGTCGAGGTTCAGCGCCGCTTCCTCCGCGAAGCCGCCGACGCGGTCCAGGGCGTCCGCCACGTCCTGGTACGTGCCGGGGTAGCCGCCGCCGGCCTCGTCCACGCCGCGGTACTCGATGTTCCACACGGCGGCCCCGCGGCGGCGCAGGTCTTCCGCCGCGGCGTTCATGAGGGACAGCTTGGCCACGGACTTGGTCCAGCAGCCGCCGTGGATCAGCACCACCAGCGGGTGGGGGCCCGGCGTCTGCGGCAGCCACAGCTCCCCGAACTGCTGGTCGCCGGGGCCGTAGGCGATCCGCGCCTGCGGCCTGGGCTGCGGGCGCGACAGGAACTCCGCCCAGGTCGTCCGCTTGAACGCCGGCGGAGCAGGCGCGGGCGGCGCCGACGGCTGGGCCGGCGCGGAGCCGCTCATCGCAAGGCCGGCGGCGAGGCCCAGGGCGACGGCCGCCGGCGGAAGGATGCGGCGATCACCCATGCCGGCCGCCTCAGTGCGAGACGTTGCGCCAGATCTGCTTGTAGGAGAACCACAGGATCACCGCGAAGCCGATCAGGTAGAGCAGCACGGCGATGCCCGTCTGCTTGCGCTCGACCTGGTGCGGGTCGGCGGCCCAGGCGAGGAAGGCCGCCACATCGCGCGCCTCCTGCTCGGTGGTGGACTTGGTGCCGTCGTCGAAGGTCACGCGGCCGTCCGTCAGCTGGAACGGCATGGCGATCAGCCCGCCCGTCGGCACTTTGTCCTTGGCGCCGTGCCAATTGGAGGTCAGGTCGCCGGCGAAGTACTTGTTGTAGTACTTGCCGTCGGGCACCTCGAGCCCCTTGGGCGGATCGTCCACGTAGCCCTGCAGGACCGAGTAGACGTAGGCGGCGCCGCCCTCGCGGGCCCGGGTGATCACCGACAGGTCGGGCGGATAGGCCCCCCCGTTGGCGGCGCGCGAGGCCTCCACGTTGGCGAAGGGCGCCTTGAAGTGGTCGGCGGGGGTGCCGGGGCGCGTGGTGGCGTCGCCGGTGTCCGGGTCGATGTCGGGCACCTTCACGTCGGCGGCGATGGCCTTGGCGTAGGGGCTCTCGATGGGGTTGGGGTGCTTGGGGTCGTAGAAGGGCGCGCCCTGCTGCGCGAGGTTGCGGTAGCTCAGGAGGTTCATCGAGTGGCAGCTCGAGCAGACCTCGGAATAGACCTTGAAGCCACGCTGCAGCTGGGCCTGGTCGAAGCGGCCGAACATGCCCTCGACGCCCAGGTGCAGGTCCTTGGGCTCGGCCGCCGTGGTGGCGGCCGAGGCCGGGGCGGCCTGGAGGCAGAGGGAGGCCAGCGCCGCGGCGGCCGCCGCGGCGAACGAACGGAGACGCATAGGCGGGCTCAACCCTTCTTCTCGGGTGCGGCGACCGCACCGGCGGGCATGCCGTGTCCGCCGGCGGACAGGACGGGGACGGAGATCGAGTCGGGCTGCTTGGACGGCGTCTCGCGCAGCCCCAGCACCGGCAGGATCACCAGGAAATAGCCGTAGTAGTAGAGCGCCAGGATCTGCGCGAGCGAGGTGAAGGTGAAGCCCACGGGCTCGCCCACGTCGTTGCGCCCCACCGCGATCACCACGTCGGCCGGCTCGTGCGCGCCGCACCAGCCGAGCAGCACCACGGCCAGCACGAAGAACACGAAGAACCAGCGCGCCGCCGGGCGGTAGCGCATGGACCGCACCTTGGACGTGTCCAGCCACGGCACCGCGAACAAGAGGCCGATGGAGCCGAACATGGTCAGCACGCCGAACAGCTTGTCCGGCACCGCGCGAAGCATGGCGTAGAAGGGCAGGAAGTACCACTCCGGCACGATGTGCGCGGGCGTCTGCAGCGGGTTGGCGGGCACCTGGTTGTCGGCGTGCGCCAGCGCCTCGGGCGCGAAGAACACGAACCAGGCGAACAGGATGAAGAAGCAGACGATCGCGAACGCGTCCTTCACCGTATAGTACGGATGGAAGGGCACGGTGTCGGCCTTGGACTTCACCGGCACGCCCGTGGGGTTGTTGTTGCCCGGCACGTGAAGCGCCCAGATGTGCAGGCCCACGACGCCGGCGATCATGAACGGCATCAGGAAATGCAGGGCGAAGAAGCGGTTCAGCGTCGGGTCGTCCACTGCGAAGCCGCCCCACAGCCAGGTCGTGATGGCGGTGCCGAGGCCCGGGACGATGCGGTCGAACGCGGAGAACAGGTTGGTGATCACCACCGCGCCGAAGTAGCTCATCTGCCCCCAAGGCAGGACGTAGCCCATGAAGGCCGTGGCCATCATCAGGAGATAGATGATGCAGCCCAGCAGCCACAGCACCTCCCGGGGCGCCTTGTAGCTGCCGTAGTAGAGGCCGCGGGCGATGTGCACGTACACCGCCAGGAAGAACATCGACGCCCCGTTGGAGTGGATGTAGCGGATCATCCAACCGCCGTTCACGTCGCGCATGATATGCTCGACGCTGTTGAACGCGTGGTCCACGTGCGGGACGTAGTGCATGGCCAGGATGACGCCGGTCACGATCTGCGTCACCAGGCACACCGCCAAGATGCCGCCGAAGGTGTACCAGTAGTTCAGGTTCTTCGGCGTCGGGAAGTCGATGGCGCTGTCGTAGGCCAGCCGCACGATGGGCAGGCGCGCGTCGAGCCAGCGCTCGATGCCGGTCTTCGGCTCGTAGGTGGAATGTCCGCTCATGGGATCAGCCGATCTTGACCTTGGTCGGTCCGGTGAAGGCGTATTCGGGAACTTCGAGGTTCTTGGGCGCCGGCCCCTGCCGGATGCGGCCGGACAGGTCGTAGACCGAGCCGTGGCACGGGCAGAGCCAGCCGCCGTAGGCGCCGCCCTTGTTGGGCACGCAGCCGAGGTGGGTGCAGACGCCCACCAGGATCAGCCACTCGCTCTTGCCGGGCTTCACCCGGCTGGCGTCGGAGGCGGGGTCTTTCAGGTCGGCGTGGTCGTCCTTGGCGGCCTGCGCGATCTCGGCGGGCGTGCGGTGGCGCACGAACACGGGCTTGCCGCGCCACTTCACCACCGTCTGCTGGCCCACCTGCGTCTTGGACACGTCCACCTCGATGGAGGCCAGGGCCAGGGTGTCGCCCGAGGGGTTCATCTGGTTGATGAACGGCCAGACGACCGCCACCGCCCCGCCGCCCGCCGCGGAGACGGCGGCGATGTGGATGAAGTCGCGGCGCGAGGGCTCGCCGCCCGGATCGCCGGCCCCGGCGCCGCCGGGCTGCACGTGAGGCTGCCTGTTGAGAACTTCGACCACGTTGTCCGCTCGCTCCCGGCCGCGGCGCTGGGGAGGCGCGGGACCGCTGTGCGCGGGCGCGATCCGCCCGCCTGTCGGGAGGGGATTAGAGCGGAAGCCGCGTTTTTTCAACCGCGACGACGGCGCTGACGGCCGCCTCTCCCGACGCTATGGCTGCGGCCGAGATGAGCGACGCCCCTGACCTCCCCGCCGCCGACGGCGGACCCGACCTCCCGGCGCGCAAGGCGGCCGCGCAGGCCTGGTTCGAATCGCTGCGCGACCGGATCACCGCCGCCCTGGAGGCGCTGGAGGACGCGGCGCCCGCCGCCCTGTACGGCAAGACGCCCGCCCCCGCGCGCTTCCGGCTCAAGCCCTGGTCGCGCGAGGAGGGCGGGGGCGGGACCATGGGCCTGCTGGAGGGCGGCCGCGTGTTCGAGAAGGCGGGCGTGCACGTCTCCACCGTGCACGGCGAGTTCACGCCGGAGATGGCGCGCACCGTGCCCGGCGCGGCGGACGACCCCCGCTTCTTCGCCACCGGGATCAGCGTCATCGTGCACCCGCGCAACCCGCGCGCGCCCACCGTCCACATGAACACGCGCTTCATCGCCACCACGCGCAGCTGGTTCGGCGGCGGCGGCGACCTGACGCCGCTGCTGCCCGAGCAGCGCTCGCAGGACGCCCCGGATGCGCGCGCCTTCCACGACAGCTACCGCACCGCCTGCGACGCCTACGCGCCGGACGCCTACGAGCGGTTCAAGGCGTGGTGCGACACCTACTTCTTCCTGCCGCACCGGAACGAGCCGCGCGGGATCGGCGGAATCTTCTACGACCACCTGTCCGAGCAGGGCTGGGAGCGCGACTTCGCCTTCACCCGCGCGGTGGGCGACGCCTTCTTCGTCTACCCGCGGATCGTGCGCCGGCGCATGGCGGAGCCCTGGACGGAGGCGGAGCGCGATCAGCAGCTCGTCCAGCGCGGCCGCTACGTGGAGTTCAACCTACTCTACGACCGCGGCACCCTCTTCGGGCTGAAGACGGGCGGCAACGTGGAGTCGATCCTGTCGTCGCTGCCGCCGCTGGTGCGCTGGCCCTGAGGCGCTAGGGCCGGGCGGCGTTCCGCGCCGCCGCGGCCTCCGCCGGGGTGGGGCGGCCGGTGAAACGGCTGACGGAGACGGGGATGCCGCACTGGCGGCTCCGGTCGTCCCACCAGCGGCCGGCGGCCACGCACTGCTGGCGGGGCTTCACCACCACGTAGCTGTAGGTCCAGCTGGCGATCGTCAGGATCGCGAACAGCGCCAGGAACACGAGGCGGATCGAGCCGAGGTTCTTGATCATTACGCGCCGCACATGGCCCACGCCGCCGCGGCCGGCAAGCCCGGCGGCGGCTCCCCTTGACCTTCCGCCACCCCGGGCGTTTGACAGGTCGAAATACGTCCGCGGCCCGAGCCGCCGCGCTCAGGCACGCTCGAATGCTCAAGGCTCGAATGCTCAAGGCTCGAATGCTCAAGGAACGCCGATGAAGGTGCTGGTGCCCGTCAAGCGGGTGATCGACTACAACGTCAAGGCGCGCGTGAAGCCGGATCAGACCGGCGTGGACCTCGCCAACGTCAAGATGAGCATGAACCCCTTCGACGAGATCGCCGTCGAGGAGGCCGTGCGCCTGAAGGAGAAGGGTGTCGCCACCGAGGTGGTGGCCGTCTCCATCGGCGTGCAGCAGTGCCAGGAGACGATCCGCACCGCCCTCGCCATGGGCGCCGACCGCGGCGTCCACGTGCTGACCGACGCCGACCTGGAGCCGCTGGCGGTCGCCAAGGTGCTGAAGGGCGTGGTCGAGGCCGAGCAGCCCAAGCTCGTGCTCATGGGCAAGCAGGCCATCGACGGCGACAACAACGCCACCGGCCAGATGCTCGCCGCCCTGCTGGACCAGCCGCAGGCCACCTTCGCCAGCAAGCTCGAGGTGGAGGGCGACACCGCCAAGGTGACGCGTGAGATCGACGGCGGGCTGCAGACGCTGGAGGTCAGCCTGCCCGCGGTGGTGACGGTGGACCTGCGCCTGAACGAGCCGCGCTACGCCTCACTGCCCAACATCATGAAGGCCAAGAAGAAGCCGATCGACGCCAAGACCGTCGCCG
>CAXTCO010000045.1:0-13758 GCA_964242255.1 uncultured Caulobacteraceae bacterium
AGCCCTTGGGCGCCGACAGCTGGATCACGAGGTCCACGTCGCCCCAGTCGATGCCCAGGTCGAGGGTGGAGGTGCAGACCACCGCGCGCAGCTCGCCCCGGCCCATGGCGGCCTCCACGCGGCGGCGCTGCTCGGCGGCGAGGCTGCCGTGGTGGAGGGCGATGGCGAGGCCGTCGTCGTTGATCTCCCAAAGCTTCTGGAAGGCGAACTCGGCCTGCCAGCGCGTGTTGACGAAGACCAGCGACGTCCTGGTCTCGCGGATGCGGGCGTAGACGTCGGCCATGGCGTGCTCGGCGTGGTGGCCGCTCCAGGGCGCGTGGCCGCCGGGGATCATCACCTCCACCACGGGCTCCGCGCCGGGGGCGCCGCGCACCAGGCGCACGAGGTCCGGGTCGCCGGGCGAAAGCCAGCCGCGCAGCCGCTCCGGCTCGTCCACCGTGGCGGAAAGGCCCACGCGGCGCATCGCGGGTGCGAAGCTCTGCAGGCGGGCGAGGCCGAGGTTGAGCAGGTCGCCGCGCTTGCTGGCGTGCAGCACGTGGATCTCGTCCAGGATCACGCAGCGCAGGTGGCGGAAGTAGTCGCGCGCGCCTTCCCACGCGCAGAACAGGGCCAGCTGCTCGGGCGTGGTCAGCAGGATGTCCGGCGGGGCGGTGCGCTGGCGCTGCTTCTTGGCTTGGTTGGTGTCGCCCGTGCGGCTCTCCACGGTGACGGGCAGGCGCATCTCGGACACGGGGGCGCCCAGGTTGCGCTCGATGTCCACCGCGAGGGCCTTGAGGGGGCTCAAGTACAGCGTGTGCACGCCCCTCGGCTCCGCGTCGGAGGAGAGGGAGGGCCCGCGCTCCGCCAAGTCGATCAGGCTGGGCAGGAAGCCGGCCAGCGTCTTGCCGCCGCCGGTGGGCGCGATCAGCAGCGCGTGGTCGCCCGCGCGTGCAGCCTCCACCATGGCGGCCTGGTGCGGGCGCGCGCTCCAGCCGCGGCCGGCGAACCACTCGGCGAAGCGCGGCGGCAGAGGGTCGGGCGCGCGGGCGGCGGGCTCGGCGAAGCGGGCGTCCATCACCACCCGTCTAGCACGTTCCCCTTCCGTTTCGGCCCGCGCCGAGAAGGCGGATCAGGAGGAGGAGTGCGTCACCTGGCCGCCGGCGCGCGGCTTGGCGTAGGAGACGCGCTTGAAGCTGATCCCGTTCGCCAGCACGAACGACGACGCCTGCGTCAATGTGTAGATCGCGGTGCCGACGATCATGGAGTCGCCCGTGTTCGTCAGCATGCCCGCGGGCGCGGGGTAGGTCGCCCCCTTGATGTCGGCGGCGAGTCCGCCGCCGGGCGGCACGTCGCTCCAGTCGACGGTGACGGTTCCGTTCGATTGCAGGGTGACGCTGGTGACCTTCATCTGCAGGCTTGTGGGCGACATCGGCGTCATCACCTGTTGTGCGGCGGCGAAGTCGTCGGTCGTAGCGCTGGTCGACACGCTCGATTGCTGCGCCACGAGGTCGCTGATCGTGCTGGCCGCGTGCGCCGTGCGCCGGCTGGCGAGCACCACCTGCCCGACCTCCACCAAGCCGAAGAAGACCAGGATCATCAGGGGCGCCAGGATCGCGAACTCGATCGCCGACGTGCCCCGCACATCGCCGCGGAGGCTGCGCAGGCGGAGCCGCAGCCCACGCATCAGTAGGGCTCGTTGCGGAACGCGGCGCGTGAGGTGATCACGGCGATTCCGCCCGACATGCTCGACAGCCCGGACTGCAGCGCCGGCGTGAGCAGCTGCCACTGGTAGAAACAGGTCACGAGCACGATGTCGCCCGATCCGCCCATGTTGAACTGGAGTTTTGTCGGATCGAAGGCGCCGTTGGTGACCGGTTGCGGCGAGGACTCGCTGGCGAAGGTGCTGAAGGTGCGTGCGTCCACGTAGAGGCTCGATCCGCAGGGGCTCGTCAGCCAGCCCATGTGGTTGCACACCTGCGTCTTGAACTGGTCCGAGGTCATCGGACCGCCCGTCTGCTTTTGCGCCTCGCCCGTGCGGATCTGGCGCGCCGTCTGAATGACGGCGCTGTCGAGCGATACGGTGACCAAGTAGACGAGCGCGTACTCGAACACCGCGAAGATCATGAAGATGAAGGGAGCGGCGACCAGCGCGAACTCCAGAGCCGCTCCGCCCCGGTCGTCGCGCGTGAAGGCTCTCAGCCTGCGGAGCATCCGGGCGCTCAGCTCGGCTTGGGCGGGAAGTTGGACGCTGAAGGCGCTGCGGACGCCCCCAAGGCGCCGCCCAGGGCCGAGCCGATCATGCCTCCGGCCAGAGCGCCCGTCAGCGCCGTTCCCGACGCGGGAGCCACGGCCGGCGCGGCCGCGCCGGCTTGGCCGGCGGCGCCGGCGCAGCGAGGGTCGCAGCTGAGCTCCGCCGTCAGCGCGGCGCGGTGGACGGTGACGGGCCGCCCGGTGACGGCGCCCACGTCGATGTCGGCCGCGAACACCGTGCGGCCCGAGGGGTCCACCACGGCCACGTCGGTGGAGCCCGAGGCCTTGCCCGTGACGAACAGGGTGTGGCTGTCCACCACCGTCACGTCGGCCACCGCCGCGTTGCCCACCACCACGGAGGCGGCGCGGCCGGCCACGGGCAGGCGCAGGCTGTGGTTCACCGCCACGCTCAGCGTCGCGGCGTGGCTCGCAGGGCCGGCGGCGCAGGCGAGGCCCGCGGCGAGCAGGGGCGCGGTGAGGGAAGCGGGAAAGCGCAACGCGGTCGTCCTCCGGCGGATGGCAGACGCCCGCCTTTTGCCCGAACCTGCGCCCGTGGACGTCAATAAGGCGTCAACGCGGACCATCTTCCTCCATGGGCTGCGGCGCGCAGAAGCAACGTCCTGGTGCGTTCAAGATAAGCCGAGTCATGGTTGACGAGAGTTAACTATGTCTCCTCGTTTGCTTCAGCTCTTTCACGTCGTGTTAAGCGGGGGGCGGCATTTTGCATCCTGTGTTCGGGGACGAGAGGGCGGAACGGCTCTCTAGGTCGTTCCACTTCAACCCCAAGGAGAGCCCATCCATGACGCAGTTCATCAACCGCTTCGCCAAGGACGAGTCCGGCGCCACCGCCATCGAGTATGGCCTGATCGCCGCCCTGATCGCCGTTGTGATCATCACGGCCGTGACCGCAGTCGGCACGAACCTAAACAATACGTTCAATAACATCTCCAATGCGGCCAAGAAGGGTAACTAAGAACTCTGACGCGGACACGGGAGCGCTAGTCCCAGACCACCGGCGCTTCTTCACGGGGCCGCGGCGACGCAAGTCGCCGCGGCCTTCGTGGTTTCAGCCAGCCGTTCAGCCAGCCAAGGACTTCAGTTCATGCGCCGCTGTCTCCGCCTCCTCCAGAGCTTCGGCCGGCAGCACGGCGGAGCGACGGCGGTTGAGTACGGCCTGCTCGTCGCGCTTCTCTCCATGGTGGTGATCGCCGCTGTCACGTCGGCGGGGGTCAACCTCTACGGCGTCATGAACACCCTTTCGGCCAGGATCGCGGGCCGTTGAGGGCCGAGGCGGCCCACGATTCCTTAAGCCTGCACCCCGCAAAGCTTGAACCCGTCGTTCGCGGAGTCCGCCATGCCCGGCCTCATGGCCCTCACCGTCGCCTGCGTCTTCCCCGTCCTGGTCATCTGGGCGGCGCTGCGGGATGCGACCACGCTGACCATCCCCAACCGGCTGACGCTGCTCACCGCGGCCGCCTTCGCACCCGTGGCGCTCCTCGTCCACCTGCCGCCCCCGGTGTGGGGCTTGGCGCTCGCCGCGGGGGCGGCCGCCCTGACGGCGGGCATGGTCATGTTCGCGTTCGGCTGGGTGGGCGGCGGAGACGCCAAGCTGTTCGCGGCCTGCGGCCTGTGGCTGGGCGTCGGCGCGGCCGCGCCGTTCCTGCTGTGGACCGCGCTGGCGGGCGGCGCGCTTGCGGGCGGGCTGCTGCTGGCGCGCACCGCGGCCGAGTGGGCGCCCGGCTTCGGCCCCGCCTGGGCGCGCCGCCTGCTGGCCAAGGGGGAGGGCATTCCCTACGGCGTCGCCATCGCCGCGGGCGCCCTGGCCGCCTTCCCGCACAGCCCCGTCGGTGCGGCGCTGGCGCCTGCGTTCACCATTTAGGCGGGCGTTAACGCCCGGACGCCCATCCTTCCGCCGTCCGCGAGAGCCGCGTCCCGTTTCAAGAAGGGCGCGTCCGCGGCGGGAGTGACCGATGGGCCGGGCCCGCCTCATCCTGATCAGCCTGACGGCGCTGGCGGCCTCGCTCGGCCTCGCCTTCGTCGCGCGGGGCTTCGCCACGCCGCGTCCGCCCGCGCCCGTCGTGGTGCAGGCGGCCGCGCCGCCGCCCAGGCCCACCGTCAACGTGCTCACCGCCAAGCACGACCTGCAGGTCGGCGACCGGCTGGACGCCTCCAACATCGCCTGGCAGCCCTGGCCCGCGGAGACCCTGAGCCCGACCCTGGTCACCGACGGCGCCGGTCCGGCCTCCGCCCCCGCCGACATCAAGGGCAAGGCCCTGCTGGTCGCCGGCGGCGCCGCCCAGGCGGCCAAGTCCGCCATGGCCGGCCCGGACTCGGGGCGCATGGCCGGCTGGTTCGGCGCCGTGGTGCGCCAGACGATCGCCGCCGGCGAGCCCGTCACCGAGAAGAAGGTCGTGCGCGCCGGCGCCAGCGGCGTGCTCGCCGTGACGCTTCAATCCGGCATGCGCGCCATGAGCCTGCCGCTCACCGCCGACAACGGCGCGGGCGGCTTCATCCTGCCCGGCGACCACGTGGACGTGGTGCAGGTGCAGAAGCCGCAGACCGGGCCGGTCCAGGCCTACACCGTCATGCGCAACGTGCGGGTGCTGGCCATCGACCAAGCCAACAAGGCCTCCGCCGGCATCAGCGCGCAGGTCGGCTCGCAGGCCACCATCGAGCTCTCTCCCGCCCAGGCGGAGGACATGGTCCTGGCCCGCGCCCAGGGCGACCTGACGCTGGTGCTCCGCTCCTACGCCGACGCGGCGGGCGCCGCCTCCACCGGCGACATCCGGCGCAACGCCGGCGACGGCTCGGTGGTGCGCGTGTTCCGCGACGGGCAGGAGAGCGACGTGAAGGTGGCCCGATGACCCGCGCCCTCCTTCTCGCCTCCGCCGGTCTGGCGCTGGCCGCCGCGGCGCCGGCCGCCGGCCAGGAGCTTGCGGGCAAGCCCTTCCCCGCCTCGGCTTTCGCCCCTTCGCCCTATTCCAGCGGGACCAGGTCGAGCCCGTCGCGCGCGCCGTCGCCCTGCGTCGGCCCCTGCAACCCGCCCACGGGCTACGGCTCGCCCGAGCCGGCGGCGCGCCCGGTGTCCGTCGCCGAGGACGGCGAAGGCGGCGGCCGCAGCGTCCACGTCGGCGTGGGCGCCACGGCGACGCAGACCATGACCCTGCCTCGCGGCAAGTCGGCGGTGGTGGACCTGCCGACCGACGCGCGCGACGTCATGGTCACCGACCCCAAGGTGGCCGACGTGGTGCTCTCCACCCCTCGGCGCATCTACGTCACGGGCGTCGCCTCCGGCCAGACGGACGCCACCTTCGTGGACGGCGTGGGCCGCCGCATCCTCCATCTCGACATCCGCGTCGACCAGGACTGGACGGCGGCCTCCGACACCCTGGCCGCCCTGATGCCCGGCACGCGCATCCGCGTGCACGCGGCCAACAACAACCTGATCTTGGCCGGCGAAGCCTCCAGCGCCGGCGAGGCCGACAAGGCGCTGAAGCTGGTGGGCTCCTTCGTCAGCGGCCCCGAGCGCATCGTCAACCTGATCACCCTCACCGGGGCCGATCAGGTGATGCTGAAGGTCAAGATCGTGGAGGTGAACCGCACGGTGCTGAAGCAGCTCGGCTTCGATCTGGGCGCCGTCACGGGCCAGCTCGGCATGCCGCAGTATTCGTTCCTGAAATCGCCCACCTACGGCGTGAACGGCTCGTTCCTGGGCGGGGCCACCAGCGGCGGCTACGCGCTGAACACCACCAGCCAGCCGGTGTCGGCCTTTCCGCTGAGCGGCGTCATCGGCGGCCTGTCGTCGGCCGCGGGCCTGCTGAGCGGCGCCTCGGCCGTCGGCATCCCCGTCGCCAGCATCGGGCAATACGTCAGCCAGTTCCTCTCGGGCGCCAGCTCGCTGACGGCTGCGCAGAACACCTACCTGTCGCAGTACGTGACAGGCGCGCTCGGCAGCACCACCGCGCAGATCACGCCCACCGCGGCCGCGGCGAACGGGGTGCTCACCTCCGGCGCCTCCTACACGGCCACCGCCAACACCCTGGGCATCGGCAGCGGCAACATCCAGCAACTGGAGCAGGCCTTCCTGAACGGCGGCGCCCTCAGCTCCGACCCCGTCCAGGCCGAGGCCCGGCGCCAATACCTGGCCGTCTTCAACACCAACCTCAACAGCTACAACCCCCAGGCGGTCTACAACCTCGGGTCGGCCCAGCAGTCCACCTTCGTCGACCGGTCGAACCCGGCCAACCCGATCGCCACGGGACGGGCGGGCTCGACGGGGCTGAACCAGGCGCAGAGCATGGTGCAGGCCTTCGAGCGCGTGGGGCTGGTCCGCACCCTGGCCGAGCCGAACCTGACGGTGATCTCCGGCGAGAGCGGCCGCTTCCTGGTGGGCGGCGAGTTCCCGGTGCCGGTGAACCAGTCGCTGGGCGCCATCTCCGTGGAGTTCAAGCCCTACGGCGTGGGCCTCGGCTACACGCCCGTGGTGCTCTCCGACGGGCGCATCTCGCTGAAGATGTCGACGGAGGTGTCCGACCTCAGCAGCGTCGGCGGCTTCAACCTGACGACCTCGTCCGGAACGGGGGCGGCCGCGGCGCAGGCGGCCACCCTCACCATCCCGGCGCTCACCGTGCGGCGCGCGGAGACCACCGTCGAGCTGCCCAGCGGCGGCGCCTTCATGATCGCGGGCCTGCTGCAGTCGCAGACCAAGCAGACCCTCGACAGCCTGCCGGGCCTCCAGCAGCTGCCGATCCTGGGGGCCCTGCTGCGCTCGCGCGACTTCCAGAACAACGAGACCGAGCTGGTGATCATCGTCACGCCCTACCTGGTGAAGCCCGGGCGTCCCGACGACTTCGCCACCCCCGCCGACGGCCTGAAGATCGCCAACGACCTCGAGACCAACCTGCTCGGCCGCCTCAACACGGGCTTCGGCAAGTCCGCCGCCGCGACGGCCGGCCAGACCTATCAGGGACCCTATGGCCATGTGGTCGACTAAGCGCCTCCCCCCCGCCCTCGCGGGCGCCGCCCTGCTCCTCTGCGCGGCGGCGTGCGCTCACGCGCCCACCAACGGGCGCACCAGCCAGGCGGTCACGCCCACCGACCACTACCCGGTCCGCGCCGTCGAGCGGCGGGAGGACGTGGCCCTGGCCGTGCACCCGCAGGGAGCCCTGTCGGCGGCGCAGGAGGCGGCGCTGGCGGGCTTCGTCCAGACCTGGCGCGACGCCGGGGCGGACGCGGGCGTGGTGGTCGAGACCCCCTCGACCGGCGGCCCGGACGCGCAGCTGACGGCCCAGGCCGCCGCCGACCGGCTCGTCGCCCTGGGCGTGCCGCCCGCGGCCCTGCGCCTCGGCGCCTTCGAGGCCGGGCCGGCGCCGGGTGCGCCCGTGGTCGCCCGCTTCGAGCACTTGGAGGCGTCGAAACCGGACTGCACCAAGGGCTGGGACAACCTGGTCTCCACCATGAACAACGACGTCAGCAGCCACTTCGGCTGCGCCAACGCCCGCAACTTCGCGGTGATGCTGGCCGACCCGCACGACCTGCAGCGGCCGCGCGCCATGACCCCCGCCGACGCCGGCCGCCGCGCCACCGTGCTCGACAACTACCGCAAGGGCGCCGTGACCTCCTCCGCCCGGGACGAGCAGGCCAACGGCGTCGTCTCCAAGGCGGTGAACTGACATGAGCGCCGGCGCCTCAGCTTCGCGGCTCGGCTTCGACGCCGACGACGACTTCACCACCGCTGCGGCCGCCGAGCCGTTCGGCTTCCCCGACGACGCCGACGGCGACGACACCGGCCGGGCCGCGTCCGCCTTCGCCGTTCCCGAGGCGCCGCCGCCGCCGCCGCTCGCCGACCCGCAGGCGCTGAGGATCTTGGAGCCGTTCGACCCGGCGCTGGACGAAGCGCCCGACGCGGGCGCGCCTGCGCCCGCCCCTGAGCGGCTCAACCCCTTCGCCGCCCCGCAGAGCGCGCCGCCGCCCAGGGCCGCCGCTCCGGAAGGCGACGAGGGCGCGCCGTTCAACCCTGTGGGCGCCCTCATGGGCCAGGTGGAGTCGGCCATGGGCGAGACGCCCGTGCCGCGCATCGCCATCCACGTCTTCGCCCAGCGGCCGGAGACCGCCTCCGTGGCCGAGCGCGCCGCCGCCGACCGCCGCTTGGTGCGCGCCACCACCGTGGTCCGGCCCGGTGGGCTGGCGGAGGCGCTGGACGTCTACCGCAACACGCCCACGCCCTCGCTGCTCATGATCGAGAGCCTGGACCCGGCCGAGACCCTGCTGGCCGGCCTCGACCGGCTGGCGGAGGTCTGCGACCCCGGCACCAAGGTCGTGATCATCGGCCAGCAGAACGACATCGCCCTCTACCGCGAACTGATGCGGCGCGGCGTGAGCGAATACCTGACACCGCCCTTCGGCCCGCTGCAGATGATCCGGACCATCTCCGGCCTCTACGCCGACCCGGCGACGCCCTTCGTGGGCCGCACCTTGGCGTTCGTGGGCGCCAAGGGCGGCGTGGGCGCCTCGTGCATCGCGCACAACTTCGCCTGGGCGCTCAGCGAGCATGTGCAGGCCAACACCTGCATCGTCGACTACGACCTGCCCTTCGGCACCGCCGCCCTCGACTTCAACCAGGACCCCGTCCAGGGCATCGCCGACGCCCTGAACAAGCCCGACCGCCTCGACCCCGTGCTGATGGACCGCATGACGGCCCGCTGCACGGAGCGCCTCAGCCTGTTCGCCGCCCCCGCCACCCTGGACGACGACTTCGACATCGCGGCCAGCGCCTACGAGGAGGTGGGCCGGAAGATCCGCTCCACGGCGCCTTACGTCGTGCTGGACCTGCCGCACATCTGGTCCGGCTGGATGCGCCACACCCTGCTGTCGTCCGACGACGTGGTGATCGTGGCCGCACCCGACCTCGCCTCCCTGCGCAACGCCAAGAACCTGCTGGACCTGATCCGGCGCGGCCGTCCCAACGACACGCCGCCGCACCTGGTCGTCAACCAGGTGGGGCTGCCCGGCCGCCCGGAGATCCCGCTGAAGGAGTTCTCCAAGGCGCTGGACCTGGAGCCCGCCCTCGTGATGCCGTTCGACAGCAAGCTGTTCGGCCAAGCGGCCAACAACGGCCAGATGATCTTCGAGGTGAACGGCAAGGCCAAGGCGGCCGAGGGGCTGATGGCCTTCGCCCAGCAGCTGAGCCGCCGCGAGGCTCCCGCGGCCAAGCCCAAGAGCCTGCTCGACAAGCTCCTGGGACGCTGAGGAGCCGCCCGTGTTCGGCAAGCGCAGCGCCGCCGCCCCCGCCTTTCCCGCCGCGCCGCCCCCCTTGGCGACCGCAGCGCCCGCCGCCCTGACGGCCCCTCCTCCGCCCGCGGAGGGTACGGCCGACATCGCCACGCGCCCGCAACGTCTCGACATCCAGCCGAAGTACGAAGCCGGCGCGCCCGAGCAGCAGCGCGCGACCGAGAAGGCCAAGGCCGGCCCGCGCCACACCGCCGGCTTCGAGCAGCTGCACGCCGCCGCCGACGGCGCGGTGCGCAAGGACGCGGTGACTGAGATCGTCCGCGAGCAGAGTGAATACTATCACGCCACCAAGACCACCATCTACACGGCGCTGCTCAACACCATCGACCTGAGCCAACTCGCCAACCTGGACGCCAAGACGGCCGCGGCCGAGATCCGCGACATCGTCGCCGAGCTGGTGGCGATCAAGAACGTCAGCATGTCCGCCGCCGAGCAGGACCATCTCGTCCAGGACATCATCCACGACGTGCTCGGCTACGGCCCGCTGGAGCCGCTATTGGCGCGCGACGACATCGCCGACATCATGGTCAACGGCGCGGGCCGCGTGTTCATCGAGGTCGGCGGCAAGGTGCAGCTGACCAACGTGCGCTTCCGCGACAACCAGCAGCTGATGAACATCTGCCAGCGGATCGTCAGCCAAGTCGGCCGCCGCGTGGACGAGGCCAGCCCCATCTGCGACGCCCGCCTCCCCGACGGCAGCCGCGTCAACGTGATCGCCCCGCCGCTGGCCATCGACGGCCCGACGCTGACGATTCGGAAGTTCAAGAAGGACAAGCTGACCATGAAGAACCTGGTGGAGTTCGCCTCCATCAGTCCCGAGGGCGCGCGCGTGCTCGGCGTGATCGGCGCCTCGCGCTGCAACATCCTGATCTCGGGCGGCACCGGCTCGGGCAAGACGACGCTGCTCAACACGATGACGGCCTTCATCGACCCCACCGAGCGCGTGGTCACGTGCGAGGACGCCGCCGAGCTGCAGCTGCAGCAGCCCCACGTGGTCAGGCTCGAGACGCGACCCCCGAACCTGGAGGGCCAGGGCACCATCACCATGCGCGACCTGGTGAAGAACTGCCTGCGCATGCGCCCCGAGCGCATCATCGTCGGCGAGGTGCGCGGGCCGGAGGCGTTCGACCTGCTGCAGGCCATGAACACCGGCCACGACGGCTCCATGGGCACGCTGCACGCCAACAGCCCGCGCGAGGCCATGAGCCGCGTGGAGTCCATGATCACCATGGGCGGCTACGGCCTGCCCTCGAAGACCATCCGCGAGATGATCGTCGGCTCCATCGACGTGATCATCCAGGCCGCCCGCCTGCGCGACGGCTCGCGCCGCATCACGCACATCACCGAGGTGGTGGGCCTGGAGGGCGACGTGATCATCACCCAGGACCTGTTCGTCTACGAGATCACCGGCGAGACGCCCGACGGCGGCGTCGCCGGCCGCCACCGCTCCACCGGCATCGCCCGCCCGCGCTTCTGGGACCGGGCGCGCTACTACGGCCTGGAGCGCGATCTGGCCGACGCCCTGGACGCGGCCGAGTAGCGCGTGGGCAACCTCCTGTTCCTGCTCACCGCCGTGGCGGGCTTGGCCGCGGTGATGACGCTGGGCCTCGCCTTCATGGGCGGCGGCTCGGCCGCGTCGGCCTCCGGCCGAAAGACGGCCAAGCGCGTCGCCGGCGTGGTGGGCGCCGGCCGTGTCGAGGCGCGGCTGAAGTCCACCCGCACCGGAGGCGAACCCGCGGTCACCCGCAGGAAGCAGATCCTGGAGAGCCTGAAGGCGCAGGAGCGGCTGGAGCGCAAGGCCAAGCTGACCATCGGCGCCCGGCTGCAGCAGGCGGGCCTCTCCACGACGCCGCAGGTGTTCTGGATCACTAGCGGCGCGCTCGGGCTCCTGGCGGGCCTGGCGGCGGGCGTGACCCTGCACATGCCGCTGGCGACCCTCGGCGCCGCTTTTGTCGGCGGCTTCGGCCTGCCGCGCTGGGTGCTGGGCGTGCTCTGCAAGGGGCGGCTGAAGAAGTTCACCGAGGAGTTCCCCAACTCCGTCGACGTGATCGTGCGCGGCATCAAGTCGGGCCTGCCGGTGCACGACTGCCTGGACGTGATCGCACGCGAGAGCCCCGAGCCCCTGGCCGGCGAGTTCCGGCGCGTGATCGAGGGCGTCGGCGTCGGCCAGGACATCAGCACGGCGCTGGACAAGATGTACACGCGCATGCCGACGTCTGAGGTGCGCTTCTTCTCCATCGTCATGGCCATCCAACAGAAGACCGGCGGCAACCTGGCCGAGGCGCTGGGCAACCTTTCCACCGTGCTGCGCGCCCGAAAGCTGATGCGCGAGAAGATCAAGGCGATGTCGGGCGAAGCGGTGGCCTCTGCTTCGATCATCGGCGCGCTGCCGCCCGGCTTGCTGGTGGTCGTGTCGCTGATCCAGCCGACCTACATGTCTGTGATGTTCACCGACCCGCGCGGGCACATCGCCTTGATGGTGAGCGTCGGCGTCATGGGCCTTGGCGTGTTCATCATGCGCCGCATGATCAACTTCAAGTTCTGAGGCGGGGCGGTGGACGGCTTCGTCAAGATGCTGAGCGACCCGGCCAACATCGCCGCGGCGATCGTCGCCGCAGCCGCGTTCTTCACGATGCTGACGCTCGCCGCGCCCGTGCTCAGCAACGACAAGCTCGGCGCGCGCATGAAGTCGGTGGCCAACCGGCGCGAGGAGCTCCGCCGCGCCCATCGCGCCTCGCTGGGCAAGGGCGACATTCCCGCCGCCGGCCTGCGCCGCACCGACGAGAGCTTCTACAAGCGCGTCGTCGAGAAGCTGAACCTGTCCAAGCTCCTGGAGGACCCGAAGGTCGTCGAGAAGCTGATGCAGGCCGGTTTCCGCGGGCCGCGGCCTGTGTCGACCTTCTACTTCTTTCGCTTCGTCACGCCCTTCGTGTTCGCCCTCGGCGTCGGCTTCTACCTGAATGTGGTCAACCACATGGGCCTGCCGCCGCTGACGCGGATGTGCGCGGTGGTGGCGGGCTTCGTGGCCGGCTTCTACGGACCGAACATCTACCTCAGCAACCTGATCTCCAAGCGGCGCGAGAAGATCGTGCAGGCCTTCCCCGACTCCTTGGACCTGCTGCTGATCTGCGTGGAGGCCGGCATGTCGATCGAGGCGGCCATCACCAAGGTCGCAGGTGAGATCGGCGGCCAGTCCATCGAGCTGGCGGAGGAGCTGTCGCTGCTGACCGCCGAGCTCAGCTACCTGCCCGAGCGGCGACAGGCCTACGAGGGCCTCGCCAAGCGCACCAACTACCCGGGCATCAAGGGCGTGGTCGTGGCCATGATCCAGGCCGAGCGCTACGGTACGCCGCTCGGCGGGGCGTTGCGCGTCATGGCCAAGGAGAACCGCGACCTGCGCCTGGCCGCGGCGGAGAAGAAGGCGGCGCAGCTGCCCGCCAAGCTGACCGTGCCGATGATCGTCTTCTTCCTGCCGGTGATCTTCATCGTGATCGGCGCGCCCAGCTGCTTCCGCATCATGGACACCATGGGCGCGCAGAAGAAGGTGGAGACCGTCAAGCCGCACTGACCCGCCGGCCGGCGCCCGGCCGCCCTCAGCGCGCGGCGGACGCCGAGCGGAGGTAGGCGAGGTTCTGCTCCGCCAACTCGGGCGGCAGGTCGCGACGCAGGATGCGCTCGGCCTCGGCCACCTTGCCGCCCAGGCCCAGCACCAGGGCGAGGTTGGCGCGCTCCTGCACCGTGGAGTCCGGCCGGGCGGCGGCGCGGCGCAGCAACGCCTCCGCCCCCGCACGGTCGCCGCCCGCGGCCTGCAGCAGGGCGAGGTTGGAGAGCACGGCCGGGTTCTCCGGCGAGAGCTGCAGAGCCCGCTCGTACTCGACGCGGGCGTCGTCGGTGCGCTTCACCTGCTCCATGGCCACGCCCAGCAGCGAGTGGGGGCGCCAGTCGCGCGGCGCCGCCGCGGCGGCCCGGTTGAGCGGCTCCATGGCGTAGAAGCCCTGCCCCGCGCCGATGCGGTCGCGGGCCAGCTCCAGCAGGGCGTCTTCCGAGGCGGGGGTGAGGGCCAGCGACTTCTCCGCCGAGGCGCCCGCCTCGTCGAAGCGGCCCAGCGCGCGCTGCGCGGCGGCGAGGTGCGTGAAGCCGTCGGCGTCCGTCGGGTCCTGCAGGGTGGCCCTGGCCCAGAAGGCGGCGCGCGCCAGCGGGTCGAGGCGCTCGGCGGCGTCGCGCTCGGCGGGCGTGGCG
>CAXTCO010000046.1:0-13333 GCA_964242255.1 uncultured Caulobacteraceae bacterium
CCACCAACCCCGTCGCCCTCCGCGCCCAGGTCGGCCTCGCGGTGCGCCGCTGGCTCGCCGCAGGCGGCGACCGGGCGGTCCTGGCCGACGCGCTGACCCGCGCCGCGGCGGAGCTGCGCGCGTGAAGAAGTCGGACGACCTGCGCACCTTCCTCGCCGGCTCGCTGGCGGCGGCCTACCCCGCGTCGGTGTTCGACCCCGAACGCATGCAGGTGTTCATCGAAAAGGGCTCCTGCGCCATGACGGGGGTGACCGGCCTGGGCGTCCAGTACGCTTACGACCTGGTGGTGCTGCTGCTGGACTTCCCCGGCTCACCCGACGCGGTGTTCCTGCCCCTGGCCGCCTGGCTCGCGCGCAACCAGCCCGACGCGCTGCAGAGCTACAGCACCAACCCGCACGTCCTCCGCTTCGAGCTCGACCTCGCCGCCCACGACAAGGTGGACCTGCAGGTCACCATCCCGCTCACCGAGTCGGTGACGGCCAGTCCGGGCCCGGGCGGCGCCTACGTGGCGGTGCACCACCCGGAGCCGGAGCCGGACGAGCACGTCCGCCGCGCGGGCGAGCACTTCGAGATCTGGAGCGACGGCGTCCAGATCGCCAGCTGGACGGAGCCGGATGCGCCGCCCGGCGGCCCCACGCCCTAGCCGTGGACGACCTGCAGCGGCTGGAGGACTGGGCGACGGCCATGCTGGCCGACCTCACGCCCGCGCGCCGCCGCCGCGCGCTGCTCACGCTCGCTCGCGCGCTGCGCAAGAGCCAGGCCGACCGCATCGCCCGCCAGGAGCAGCCGGACGGCGCCGCCTTCACCCCCCGCCGGCCCCGCCCGGAGCGCCCGCCGCTTCGCGGCCGCGCCGGCAAGCTGAAGCGCCAGGCCAAGGCCGGGCCCATGTTCAAGCGCATCGCGCTGGCCAAGAACCTCGCCGCCAGCTCCAGCGACTCGGACGCAACGGTCGCCTTCGCCAACTCGCGCACCGACCGCATCGCCCAGGTCCACCAGCTCGGCCTGCGCGACCGGGTGGGAAAGGGCCCGCGCTCGCCGGAGGTGGCCTACACGCGCCGGGTGCTGATCGGCTTCAGCGCCGAGGACGAGGCGCTGGTCACGGCGGTGCTGACGGACCTCCTGGCCGCGCCGGCCTGACCCTGGCGCCGGGCCTGTCGTCACCGCCCGCCTGACGACAGGCCGGGCTCGTCGCGGCGGAACGTGCCCGGCCTTGTGTACGCCTCGAAACGAAGGCGGCGGGATGTCGGGGATCAGCATCAGCGAGACCCTGACCTGGCGCGCGCCGGCCGCGCCCAGCGTCACCGGCTTCGACGGGTCCACGGGTCACCTCTTCGGAACCGCAGCGCCCGGCCTCACCATCAAGGCCACGCAAGGCGTGCAGGTGCTCGCCTCCACCGCGGCCGCCGTGCTCACCGGCGCCTGGAACCTGGACCTCTCGGCGATCGGCGAGGGTCCGCACCGCCTCACGCTCCGGGCCTCCACCGCGGGCGGCCGGGTGTCCGATCCGGTGGCCGCCTTCGTGCAGCGCCAGGCGCTGGCGGGCCACGTCACCATCCTCGGCTTCGACGGCGTCGGCCTCTTCGGGAGCGCCCCGGCCGGCGCGCAGCTCACCCTGACCCGCGGCGTCCTGCAGCTGGCGATGGGACAGGCCGATCCGCTCACCGGCGCCTTCGAGCTCGCCACGGGCCGGCTGATCGGCGGTCCCCAGGTGGTGAGCGTGACGGCGCTGGACGCGCACGGCCGCAGCGCCACCGCGAGCCTCACCCTGACCGGCTCCTCCGCCAACCCCGACGCGGTCGAGCTCTCCCCCGCTTTCGCCGCCATCGACTGAGGAAAGGCCGACGATGCTCCACCTTCTCGCCCGCGCTCGCGCCGGCGCGCTGCTCGCGGTCGCCGCCGCCGGCTTGGCCGCCGCGCCCGCCCGCGCGGCCGACGCGCCGACAACCCCCCTGCCCCTGAGCACGCCCAACGGACAGGTCTTCAACCAGGCCAACTTCTCCGACGGCAAGTTCTTCTGGAACAAGCCGCTGATCCAGGGCTGGGACGGGTCGCAGGCGCGCTCCCTGCTGGTGGACCCCGCCACAGGAGCGCTGTTGGTCTTGGCCCCGCTTGGGCCCGGCGCGGCCACGGCGGCCGGACAGACCGCGCAGGCCGGCGTCCTCGCGACCATTGCGACCAACACCGCCGCTGCGAGCACGGCCGGCCTCGCCAAGGAGGCGGGCGGCAACCTCGCCGCCATCGCGGCCAGCACGGCCGCGGGCGCCACCGCCGCGGGTCAGGCGACGGCCAACGGCTCGCTCGCCACCATCGTGACCAACACCGGCGTGCGCCCGGCCATCGCCGGCTCGGACGCCTCCGGCTCGGTCGCGACGGCGAACACCTACCAGCAGCTCCAGGGCGTCACGCCTGGTCGCCAAGGCTGCACGGTGACGAACAGCTCGACCGCCACCATCAGCGTCAAGGTGACGGACGCGGGCGGCTCGACCGTGACGGTGCTCTCGCCTGGTCAGCCCTTCTACTGCGGCCCACCCGGCGCCGTGGACCGAGGCGCCGTCTCCATCACCAGCGCCACCGCCGGCGCCCAATTCAGCGCGAGGTTCTTCTGATGCGCCGCCTTGGCTTCCTGGGCGCGCTCTGCGCCCTCCTGCTCGCAGCTCCCGCGCTCGCGCAGGCACCGGCCGGCTCAGGCGCCGGTCCGGCGCCCGGCTGTCCGGTGAACCAGTACATCGGCACCTCGCCCGCTTATGAATGCCAGAGCTTCGTGAACGCCTTCGCCGCCGCGTTGGCGGACATTCAGAAGCTGAAGACCGTGACGCCGCCAACGGTGACGGTGATCACCACTGCAGGCTCCGGCACCTTCACTCCGCAGAGCAGCACCAGCTTCATGGTGGTCGAAGTGTTGGGCGGCGGTGGTGGCGGCGGTGGGAGCGGCGGGAAGAAGTCAGACGGAACCGCCTGCTCCGACAACAACACCTGTGTGGCCGACGGGGCGACGGGCGGCGCCGGCGGCTCCACCAGCTTCGGCGCTCTCACCGTCACAGGCGGCGGCGGCGGCGTCATCGGTGGAAACGCGAGCTCGGGCAACGGAGGCGCGGGCGGCGCCCTGAGTGGCACGCCTCCGCTGACGCCCTTCTTCGTTCGGGTTGGCAACCCGGGTGGCGCGGCACCCCCCGCCTTCTTCACGTACACGGCTTCGGGCCGCGGCGGTGGGGCCGGCGGCGGGTTTTCCGTCGTGAGCAAGGGCGCGTTCGCCGCCTCGCAAGCCGGCTCGGGCGGCGGCGGCGGTCCATCCACCGGACAAGCGGCCGCCGCGGGCGCTGGTGGTGAAGGAGGCGAGGCTCATTTCCTCGTCACCAACGTCGCCAGCTCCTACGCCTATACGGTCGGTGCGGCAGGTGCGGGCGGAGCCTCAGGCACCGGCGGCTTCGGCGGTGGCGCGGCCGCGGCCGGTCGCATCATCGTCCGCGAGTACGCCCGGTGATCCGCGCGGCGCTTGGAGCGCTCCTCGCGCTGATCTGCGCGGCGGCGGCCTTCGCGGCGCCGCCTCCTCTGGCCGATCAGGCCGCGTTCACGCCGCGCTCGCTGCTGAACGCCTTTAACCCGCTCGGCTCGCCCGTCCCGAACGGTAACGTCTACCTCCCCGAGCCCTACGGCCCCTCGGCCGCGGGCACGGTGGCCAACCACCTCACGCCGGCCGTCGCGGCGCAGGTCAAGGCGGCGGGCTTCGACGGCATCCGCCTCCAGATCAGCATCGGCCCCTGCATCCAGGCCGTGAAGGCGGGCAACTCGCTCGCGACGCTGGACGCCGCCGAGGACGCGGCGGTGTCGGTCTTCGTGAACGCCGGCGTGGGCGTGCTCATCTCGCCGTACCTGTCGGGGTACGTCCACCCGACCGACGACTGGAAGACGTACCTCCAGGGGCTTGGAACGGCCGACTACCAGGCCTTCCGCACCTGCGTCGTGCACATGGCCGCCATCGAGGCCGGGCGCGACCCGCGGCTCGTCGCCATGGACATGCCGAACGAGCCCGTTGAGACCGGCGCCGCGGCGGGTGTGACCTGGCTGGGGACGCTCCAGCCCGACCTAGACGCGGCCATTCACGCCGCCGCGCCCAACATGACGCGGGCGCTCACCTCGCCGAACTACAGCGGGCTGCTGGAGCTGGCGGGCGGGAGCTACAGCGGCACGGTCACGCCGACGAGCGGGCTCAACCCGACCGGCTACACGAACGTGCTCTACGAGTTCCACTACTTCGGCCCCGCCCCCTTCGCAGTTCAGGGCGCCTCTTACCAGGCCTACAACTGCTACAACTTCATCACGGGCGTGAGCTTCCCGCCCCGCGCCAGCGAACAGGCCGCCGCTGTCGCCGCGGTGACGGCCAACGTGAACGCCGGACCTGTGCAGGACACCTCCTGCACGGTCGCGAACGTCACTCAGCAGCTCGCGTACTATTACGCCGGCCAGGGCGCGGCCTACATCAGCGGCCTCTACGATCAGGTGTCCGCCTGGGCGGCGTACTGGGGTGTGCGCCCGAGCGACGTGCTGGTGGGCGAGGATAACGCCATCCGGCAGGGCGTGTGGACCGACCAAGCTGGTCGCGCACAGGGCGCCGACCGGGTGAGCCGGGCGAACTACGAGGCGGCCTTGACGGCGGCGGCCGTGGCGCACGGCTTCCGCCACGCGCCCGACCACCTCGACACAGCCGACATCGGGATCACCACGGCCGCGGGCGTCGCCATCGGGGCGTTCGATTCGCTCCACGTCACGGCGCTGGCGCCGCCCGCGATCAAGCTGATCCGGCGGAACTAGGGACGAGCGTCCCTCAGCTCGGCCTTGTCGTCGCCGCCCGCCTGACGACACCCCGCGCTCGCCCCGGCGCGGGGCGCCCGGCGAGGTGACCGCTCATGGCGGCCGCCCCCCTCCTCGACCTGAGCGCGCTGCCCCCGCCCGACGTGGTGGAGGCGCTGAGCTACGACGTCATCCTGGCGGACATGGTCCAACAGGCGACGGACCTGTGCCCGGCGCCGCAACGCGACGCCTTCGCCGCCGCCCTGGCCCTTGAGAGCGAGCCGGCCCGCATCGTCCTTGAGGTGTGCGCCTACCGGGAGCTGCTGCTCCGCAACCGCGTGAACCAGGCCGCGCGCGGCAACATGCTGGCCACGGCCGTCGAGAGCGACCTCGACAACGTGGCGGCCAACCTCCAGGTCCAGCGCCTCATCGACGAGACGGACGACGAGCTGCGCGCCCGCTGCGCGCTGGCGCCCACCGGCTACTCCGTGGCCGGGCCCGAGCTGGCCTACCGCTTTCACGCGGAGAGCGCCGACTCGCGCGTGTCCGACGTCGAGGTCACCACGCCCGCGCCTGGGCATGTGCAGATCCTGGTGCTCTCGGACGCGGCGGACGGCTCGGCCCCCGCCGACCTTCTGGCGGCCGTGACGGCCGCCGTTACGCCCGGCGGTGTGCGGCCGCTCACCGACTTCGTGACGGTCGGGGGCGCGACGATCGCCGGCTACAGCGTCACCGCCACCCTCTACTTGGCGAACGGCCTGGACGGCGGCGCCATCACCGCTGCGGCGCTGAAAGCCCTGCAGGCCTACGCCGCCAGCCGCCGCCGCATCGGCAAGGGCGTAGCCACCGACGGCATCCTGGCCGCCCTGCGCCCCCCCGGGGTGGAGAAGGTGGTGCTCGCTTCGCCCGCGTCGGACATCGAGGCCGCGCCCGGCGTCGCCCCCGTAATGATCGGCGTGCCCGTGCTCACTCCGGTGGTGGGAGGCGGCGGTGTCTGACGCCACCCTCCTGCCGCCCAGCGCCCTTCCCATCCCTCGCGTGCTGGAGCGCGCCTCCATGCGGGCCTGGGCGATGGAGGCGGCCAACGCCGGCCTGTGGAACCCGCAGGCGTGCCCCCTGAGCGTGTTGCCGTGGCTGGCGTGGGCCTTCGCGGTGGACGTCTGGGACTCCGGCTGGACGGAGGCGCGCAAGCGGCAGGTGGTCGCCGCCAGCCTGGAGGTGCACCGCCGCAAGGGAACGCGCGCGGCCCTGGAGCTGGGTCTGGCCGCGGTCGACCACGTCACCCAGGTGGTGGAGTGGTGGGAGGCGAACCCCAAAGCGGCACCCTACACCTTCCGCGTCCTCGTGAACTGCGACGCGGGCGCGGACCTCGCGGACCTGCGCACGATCACCGCCGTGATCGCCTCGGCCAAGAACCTCCGGTCGTGGCTCTCCGGCCTGACGCTCACCAGCAGCCACGCCGGCGCGGTGCGCGTCGCAGGCGCGGCCCGCGCACGCATGGCCATCCACCTTCCAGCGAGAGCGGCGTGACCATCACCCCCGGCTTCATCCTCACCGCCGCCGGCGCCGCTGCGGTCGCGGCCGCCATCGCGTCGCCCGACGGCTCCGGCGTCGTCCACCTCGCCTCCATGGCCTTCGGCGACGCCAACGGCTTCGCCTACACGCCGAGCGGCGCGGAGACGGCGCTCCGCAACGAGCGCGCCCGCGTGTCCCTGGATGGGGTCGTGCGCGACCTGGCCAACCCCGGCCAGGTGCTCGTGACGGCCAGCCTGCCCGCCGGCGTCGGCGGCTTCGACGTGCGCGAGATCGGCGTCTTCCTGGCCGATGGAGGCCTGGCCGCGATCGGGCCCGCGGCCCTGCACAAGCCTGTTCCGGCCGAGGGCGTCGTAGCGGACTGGGAGGTCACGCTGGCCCTGGCCGTCTCCGCGGCGGCGACGGTGGACGTCCACCTGGACGACGGAGCGGCGGTGACGGCCGGCTACGTGCTGGCCCACCGGCAGTACTTCGCGGTCAAGAGCGCGACCCTCACGGCCCCGCCGTCGGGCGCGGCCGACGAGGACCAGTACCTGATCCCGTCCGGCGCCTCCGACGTCTGGGCGCAGCGCGCCGGCCAGGTGGCCATCTGGCGCGCTGGGCAGGCCGCGTGGCTCTACGTCACCCCCGCCGTCGGCTCGATGGTGGGCGCCGCGGACACGGACGCATCCTGGCGGCTCACCTCCGCCGGGGGGTGGGTGCGCCTCGGGCGCTTCGACGCGGAGGACACCCTCCCGGCCGGTTCGACCGTGGATCTGGGCGCGGCCCGGTCCAACCTAGTGAAGGTGACGGGCGCCCTGCCGATCACCAGCTTGGGGGCGTCCGCCGACCTCACCTCCCCGATCTACTTCCTCCGGTTCACCGGCGCGCCGAGGCTGGTGAACGGGCCCAATCTCCAGCTGCCCGGCGCGGCAGACATCGCCATCGCGCCTGGCGACGAGGGGCTGGCGCAGTACCTGGGCGCAGGGAGCTGGCGCGTCTTCGGCCTGTTCCCGGCCGGCGGCTACGATCGTGCGGGCGCCGCCGGCGCGGCACAGGCCGCCGCGGCCGGCTACACTGACGCCGCGCTCAGCAAGCTGGCGGCCGTACTGTCACAGCGGTTGCAAGCGGACGAAGATGCGCTGGCCGCGCTGGCCGCGCTCGTGAACACGAAGGTGAACCGGGCCGGCGACACGCTCGGCAGCTTCAACATCACCAGCAACATCATCGGCCCGGTCGCCGGCTTCCAGTTCACGCTCGCGCCCTTCGGCGACAACCAGTCCGGCCACCTCTCGCTCTACGGCAGCGCCACGGGCATTCCCGGCGGCTGCTTCCTCGGCAACGACGTGCACGGGGTCAGCGTCTCCCGCACCGGCGTCGTCGCCACGGCCCTGACCGTCTCGAATGCCTTCACCGTCAACGGGCCGAGCGCCCTGCAGGCGGTCACCGCCACCACCGTGTCCGCGGGCTCGGGGACGTTCAACGGCATCGTCATCGACGGCAACATCCACGGGGCCGCGGGCGCGGCCTTCACCGTGGGCGGCTCGCCCGACGCCCGATCCGGGCGGGTGGTGGTGTGGGATGTGGCGAGCCCCGGCCAGGGCCAGGCGGTGCTCGGCAATGACCAGCACAACATCACCGTCACCCGCGGCGCGCGCCCGACCGTGGACGGGAAGGACATCCTAGACAACGGCGGCGGTCAGAGGATCAACGGCTCGCTCGGCGTCTCCGGCTTCACCAACGCCGCCGGTCGGACCAACCTGCAGCGCGACGGGACGGGGCTGCACTGGATCGCCGCGGCCGCCGTCGGCTACGGCGAGCCCTACAACCTGGCCTACGGCTTCGGCGCGGACGGCAACCAGGTCGTCAGCCACTACTGGAAGGTCAACGGCGCGACGGTCGTAGAGATCGACAGCGACGGCTTTCAGCGGCTGAACCAGACGCCGCCGCGCACCGCCAACGACACTCGTGCGGCCAACATGGCCGCCGTGAAGGCGCAGGTCGGCAACTACGCCTCGCAGGGCGTGATCACCGGCAGCGGCCTCATGTCGGGCGCCCAGTGCGGCGCCAAGCAGGCCGTGGTCGGGGCGGGCGGCTACACCATCACCCTGCCGGGCACGCTGCCCACGAACGCGCCCCTGATCGTGGGCGATCGGGTGGCCTTCATCAGCCAAGCGGGCGCCTCCTGCACCCTCGTCGCGCCGAGCGGCTACGTCCTCTTCGACCCGGCGATCGCGGGCGGCAACCTCGCCAGCGTGGCGCTCCTGCCCGGCTGGCAGGCCGAGTTCTTCTTCGACGGCGGCGTGAGCTGGAAGCTGGAGCGCCTCGGCCCGGCGCAGGGCGCCGTCTCCGACGCGGACGCCTTCTTTCTAGGGATGATGTGAGATGTCGCGCCAACCGGTCAACGCCACCGTCTTCAGCAACCACGCGCACAACGGGAACGGCTACGCCTGGGCCGCGAACGGCTTCTTCCCGCAGGGCGACCAAAGCTACACGATCCCGGGCAACACGATTTTCGTTGGCACTGTCAGGAGCATCGTGAACGGCGCCGTCTACATAAACGGTGTCCCCCTGTACTTGGACTACTCGCAGGCGAGCGGCGGAGCCAAGGCGCAGCCGCTGGTCCTCCCCCCAGGTACAGTCATCAGCGTCGCCAACACCAACACGAACGCCAACGACGGCAATGTGTGCATCGCGCACTGGGTCAACGGCTTCACCTACGATTTCGGAGGCTAAATCCGTGCTCTACGGCTACCCTAACGATGACGACACCAAGCTCCTCGCCGTGCAGTCGGACTACGCCTATGCGCAGACGCACGACAGCGTTCAGGACAAGTGGGTGGAGGTGCCGGACGGGACCATGCCCTTCGCGACCTCCACCGACCGCGGCAAGACCTGGACCAACCCGCCGCCGCCCGCGCCCGCCGCCGACGCCTACGTGGTGGACATCACCACGTTCAAGATGCGCTTCCACCCGCAGGAGCTGATCGCGGTGAGGAAGTCGACCGACGACACCGTGAAGGCGTTCCTCCTTGAGGTGGTGGACGACCCGCGCACCGCTCGCGTGAATCTGGCGCTCCCCTTCGTGCAGGGCGCCGTGGGCTACCTCGCCGGCGTGGTGGATCTGGGCGGCGGCAAGCTCGCGCCGGCGATCATCGACCCCGCGCGCGTCCCCGCGATCCTGGCGCCGGCCAGCTGAGCGTGCCCGCCCTGTCGCTCTTCTCCTACGCCGGTGCGGAGGTCGGCCCGCTGGTGCGCCTCACCCGCGGGCTGGAGAGCGGCAGGGTGGTCTGGTGGCTGGCGGAGGAGGTCCGCTACGTCGCGCACACCAGATCCGGCGACCTTGCGTTCGACCTCCCCGTGGGAGCGGCCACCGACGGCTGCTCCACGCCAGCGGGGCTGCGCTGGCTCGTGCCGCCCGTCTCCTTCCGCACCTTCCTGCCCGCGGCGCTCCACGACAGCCTGTGGAGCGGCCGCCAAGCGCAGCGAGCGGCGGGCCTGGCGCCGAGCTACCGCCGCGAGCTGATCGACTGGATCTTCCGCGAGGCGCTGCTCGGAGAGGGTGTGGCGCCCGCGGTCGCTTGGGCGCTCTGGGCGGCCGTGCGGCTGCAGGCCTGGTGGACCGGGGACCGTGACCCGCGCCTGTCGTCGCCGCCCGCCTGACGACACTCCGCGCTCGCGCAGGGCGCCCAGCCGCGGGGACATGCGCGGGCACGCGCCCAGGCGCCTCCCGCCCCCGATCAGGTGACCCCGTGAACGACGACCTGCCCCAGTCCGCGATCGTGACCCTCGACGTGCCCGTCCGCCGTGGCGAGCCCGGCAAGGAGCAGGTGATCGAGCAGGTGACGCTGATCCGCCCGAAGGGCGCGGCCATGAAGAACGTCGCGATGCTCGGCCTCACCCAGCTCGACTACGACGAGGTGAGGAAGGTTCTGCCGCGCATCACCACGCCGCCGCTGACGCCCGCCGACGTGGATCGTATGGACCCCGCCGACATCCTGTCGTGCGGGATGGAGATCGTCGGTTTTTTGCTGGGGAGCAAGGCGAGGACGGACTCCCAGCCGACGTAGAGGAGTGCATGGCCGACATCGCCACGGTGTTCACCGGGTGGACGCCGGAGATGATGGGCGGCTGGACGCTCTCCGAACTCTCCGCCTGGCGCGACCGCGCCGCGCGCCGCGCCGCCCCCGCCGAGTAGCGCCCACATGGACAAGACGCTCCGCCTGCAGGTGATCTTCGGGGCGGTGGACAAGCTCACCCGCCCGCTCAAGGCGCTGAAGGAGCAGTCCAGCCGCGCGAAGAAGGCGCTCGCCACCGCTTCCGCCGAGGTGCGCCGCCTGGAGCAGGCGTCGCGCAACGTCCAGGGCTTGAAGAAGCTTCGCGAGGAGATGCGCGGCGCGGGCAACGCGATCGACGCGGCGCGCCGGAAGGAGCACGCGCTGCTCCAGGAGATCAAGGCCAGCGACGCCCCGACCGCAAAGCTGCGGCGCCAGTACGAACAGGCCCGGGAGGCGACGCACCGGCTGGTGCGCGCCCAGCAGGAGCAGATCCGCGTCTTCGGCGAGCTGAAGGCGAAGGTGGTCTCGACCGGCGTGGACGTCACGCGCCTCGGCCACGCGGAGGCCGAGCTCGACAGCCGCACCCGCAAGGCGAACGAGGCCCTGTTCATCCAGAAGACGGAGATGGCCCGCGTCGCGGAGAAGGCGGAGCGCCTGCGCAAGGCGGAGGAGCGGCGGGCCAGGGTCAAGGAGGTGTCCGACAAGCTCGGCGGCGCGGGCGTGAAGATGGCGGCGGCCGGGGCCGCGCTCGGCGTGCCCGTGTACGCGGCCGCCAAGGAGGCGATGGGCTTCCAGGCCTCGCTGGCGAACGTCTACAAGTTCGAGGACGGGCGCGACGTGAAGTACTCGGCCGCCCAGAAGCGCAAGTTCGAGGGCGACATCGTCAGCGACGGCGTGCGGCTCGGCATCGACGCCAAGGGCATGGGTTCCATCGCCGGTCAGGGCGCCGCCGGCGGCGTGCACGACTTGGGCGAGCTGCATAAATTCACCCAGGACGCGGCGATGCTGAAGGAGTCGCTGAACTTCGGCTCCGCGGAGGAGGCCGGCTCCCAGCTGGCCGGCTGGCGGCACGCCTTCAACATGGACGAGACCGCCGCCCACGCGCTGGGCGAGACCATCTCCGGCCTGACCCGGCGATGGGGCGCGCTCCACGGCAAGGGCTCCGAGGTGGGCGAGATCGTCACCAACGTGGGCGTGCTGGCCAAGGTGGCCGGCGGCGGCGCGCACGAGACGGCGGCCCTCGCCTCCGTGCTTTCCTCCATGAACGTGGAGTCGGGCGTCGCCTCCACCAGCATCAAGAACCTCATGCTCAACCTCACGCGCGGCGACAGCGCGACAGGAAAGCAGAAGAAGGCGTTCAAGACGCTCGGCATAGACGCCAAGCAGCTGGCGGCCGACATGTCGAAGGACGCCGCGCCCGCCATTGTCTCGGTGCTGGAGAAGATCAAAGCGCTGCCGAAGGCGCAGCAGGCCGGCGTGCTGTCTGAGGTGTTCGGCTCGCGCTCCCTGGGCGCCATCGGCGCGTTCCTGGAGCGGCTGGACCGCACCAAGGAGGCGCTGAACTTCATCCGCACCTCCGGCGGCGGCCACGCCCTGGAGGAGGAGTTCAAGGGAAAGACCAACACCGCCGCGTTCCGGCTGGAGCAGGCCAAGGCCCAGGCGAAGGCGCTGGCCATCACCGTCGGCAATAACCTGCTGCCCGTGATCGACCGGCTGGCCACCAAGGCGGCCGCGGTGCTGAAGGGCGTCACCGCGTGGGCGCAGGCCCACCCGAAGCTGGTGCGCGCGCTGGTGTTCACCGCCGTCGCCCTCTCGGGCGTGCTGGCGATCGGCGGTGGGGTCATCTTCCTTCTGGCCGGACTGCTGGGCCCAGTGCTCGCGGTGCGGCGCGTGTTCAAGGAGGCGGGGGCGGCCATCGGCCTCTTCAAGCGGGCAAGCCAGCTTCTCGGCCCGGCGTTCAGGTTGATCTCAAGCGGCGTTGCGGGGCTCGCCCGGAGCGTCGTCGCAGCGCTCCCCGCCCTTTGGGAGTTCGCCGCCGCCCTGCTCGCAAACCCGGTCACCTGGATCGTCGCGGCGGTCCTTGCTCTAGCGGTGGCCGCCTACCTCATTGTCCGCAACTGGGGGAAGATCGCGCCCTGGCTCGCCGGCCTGTGGGCGCGGGTGCGGGAGCTGTTCGGCAAGGGCGTGGACTGGATCGTCGGCAAGGTGCGCGGGCTGGGCGGAGCGCTCGGCCGCGCCCTCGCCCCGGTGGGAGCGGCGGTCCGGGGCGCCCTGGGCGCGGTCGGCCGCTGGCTGATGGAGTGGACGCCGCTCGGCTTCATCGTCCGCCTGGGGGCGCTGCTCGGTCGCGGGCTGCTGCAGCTGCTGGCCCCCGTGGGCGCCTGGGCCGCGCGCATGGGCGCCCGCGTCGGCCAGGCCCTGGGCGACCTAGCGGGCTGGGCCAGGCGCGGGCTGGCCCGCCTCCCGGGGGTCGTCATGGCGGGCCTGCGGCTGGCCGCCGGCGCCTTCCTCCGCTTCACCCCGGCCGGCTGGATCCTGCAGGCCCTGATCGCCGTCGTGCAGCTGGTTGCGCGCTACGGCGCGCCCCTGGCCCGCGCGGCCGGGGCCATGCTCGACCACGCCCTGCAGGCGGCCCTGGGTTTCGCCGGCCGCTTCCTCGACGTCGGCCGCCACCTGGTGGGCGGCCTCGTCCAGGGACTGCTGGGCGGGCTCGGCCAGATCAAGGACGCCCTGCGCAAGGTCGGGGACGGGCTGATCGACGGCCTGAAGCAGCGGCTGGGCATCCACTCGCCCTCGCGCGTCTTCGCCCAGCTGGGCGACCACACCATGGCCGGCCTAGCGCTGGGGCTCACCCGCTCACGGCGGGACGCGCTGGCGTCCCTGCGCCGCACGGCGGTGCTCGCCGCCGCCGCCGGCGCCCTGGCCGTGCCCGTCAGCGTGCGCGCCGCGGCCCCGGCGCTCGCGCCCGTCCACGT
>CAXTCO010000047.1:0-13139 GCA_964242255.1 uncultured Caulobacteraceae bacterium
GCGAGGCCCAGGGCGGCGGCGCGGCGGGTGGGGGTCATGGTGCGCGCTCCGGCGGACGCCTAGGCTCGCGCCATGCGCCTGAACGCCTTCTCCGACGGCCGGTTCGCCTTCGACGGCGACGAACTGCGCTGCGCCTTCGGCCGGGGCGGCGCCGTGGAGGCGGGCGCCAAGCGCGAGGGCGACGGCGCGACGCCGCTGGGGACCTGGCCGCTGCGCCGAGTCTTGTGGCGTCCGGACCGCCTCGCCCGCCCGGCCACGGCCCTGCCCGCCGCGCCGATCGCCCCCGACGACGGCTGGAGCGACGACCCGGCCGACCCCGCCTACAACCGCCCCGTGACGCACCCGCACCCGCACTCGGCCGAGCGCCTGTGGCGGGAGGACGGGCTCTACGACGTGGTGGTGGTGCTGGCGCACAACGACGATCCTCCCGCGCCGGGCCGAGGCTCCGCGATCTTCCTGCACTGCGCCAAGCCGGGCTTCCCGCCGACGGAGGGCTGCGTGGCCCTGGCGCGGGACGACCTGCTCGCCGTGCTGGCGCGGGCGGCGCCGGGCGACGCCCTCGTCGTCTCGCGGGCTTGAGCCGTCCCGCGCGCCGTGGCTGATGCGCGTCGGGCCGGGCTGTCGGGGAGCGGGGGATGAGGACGGGCGTGATCGCCGCGGGGCTGGCCGCGGTCGCGGCGCTCTGGGCGGCCGAGGCGGGCGCGGCCCAGGCGCGGACCCCTCGCGAGGACCGCCTTGCGCCGCAGGTGGACGCGGCGTCCCTGCTCACCCCTGACGTCGTCCGCACCGCCGAGACCCTGCGCGACCGCGCCGCCGGCGGCGACGATGCGGCCTGGTCCATCCTGGAGGGCCTCACCACCGAGATCGGCCCCCGCCCCGCCGGCTCGGACGCCATGCACCGCGCCAGCGACTGGGCCGTGGCGCACATGCGGGCGCTGGGCTTCGAGAACGTGCACAAGGAGCGCTTCACCCACGACGTGTGGACGCGGGGGCGGGAGACGGCCGAGGTGGTCTCCCCCTTCCCGCAGCGGCTGGTGGTCACCGCGCTGGGAGGCTCCACGGCCACGCCGCCGGAGGGGATCACCGCCGAGGCCGTGCTGTTCCGCTCCTACGACGCCCTGCTCGCCGCGCCGGAGGGCTCGCTCGCCGGCAAGATCGCGGTGGTGACCCAGCCCATGCCGCGCGGCGGCTACGGCGCCTCCTACCGCATCCGCGCCCTGGGCCCGAGCGAGGCGGCCAAGCGCGGCGCCGTCGCCTACCTCTTGCGCTCGCTGGCGACGGACGTGCGCCGCTCGCCGCACACGGGCGCCATGACCTACCTGCCCCAGTTCTCCGGCGCGGCGCAGCGCCCGGCCGCCCGCATCCCCGCCGCAGCCCTGACGGCGGTGGACGCCGAGCAGCTGGAGCGCATCGCCCAGCGCGGCCGCCCCCTCCGCCTGCACCTGACGCTCACGCCGACCATCACGCCCGGCGGCTACAGCGAGACGGTGGTGGGCGAGGTGCGCGGGCGCGAACGGCCCGACGAGGCGGTCGTCATCGGCGGCCACCTGGACAGCTGGGACCTGGGCACCGGCGCCCTGGACGACGGCGCGGGCGCCGCCATCACCGCCGCGGCCGCCAAGCTGATCTCCGACCTGCCGCGGCGCCCCCGCCGCACGATCCGCGTCGTCTGGTGGGGGGCGGAGGAGATCGGGCAGGCCAACCTCGCCTTCGCCGCAGCCCACCCCGCCGCCGAGCAGGCGCGCATGGTCATCGCCAGCGAGTGTGACGAGGGCGCGGACCACATCGGCGGCGTGGAGCTGCCGCCCGGGGCTGCGGACTCGTCCTTCGGCCGCACCCTCGCCCAGGTGCTCGGGCCCATCGGCGCCTACGTCTCGCCTGACGCCGCCGCCGACGGCGGGGCCGACCTCGAGACCCTGCGCGGCGTGCCCCTGGCCAGCCTGCAGCAGGACGGAACGCGCTACTTCGACTTCCACCACACGCCCGACGACACCCTGGACAAGGTGGACCGCCGCCAGATGGACCAGAACGTCGCCGCCTGGACGGCCTTCGCCTACCTGGCCGCCGAGAGCGGGACCGACTTCCGCGCCCTGGCCGACCCCGCCGCGTCGCCGCGTCCGGCCGGGGGCCGCTGATGCCCCGCCCCGTCGCCCCCACCGAGCTCGAGTGCTACCCCGTCGCGGCGCGGCCGCCGGAGCTGGCGCCCGGCCGTCCCAACCGCGGCTGGATGGACCGCTTCGCCGAGCGCCATCCCTACCGCTGCCTGCCCCTCTCCGTCGCCAACACCACCGGCTGGGAGATCCTCTGCCCCATGGCCTTCACCGCCGAGTGGACCGGCGGCCCGGCCATCGAGGACATCCGCCTCACCCCCGACCGGCCGAACCCCGACTTCAAGCACTTCGCCCACAGCCACTTCACCGGGGGCGTGCTCACCTTCCACCCCGGCTACCTGTTCCGCACGCCCCTCGGCTGGGACCTGACCTGCCAGGGGCCGCCCAACCTGCCCAAGGACGGCATCCAGCCCCTGATGGGGGTCGTGGAGACGGACTGGCTGCCGTTCCCCTTCACGATGAACTGGATCTTCACCCGCCCGGGCCGCGTGCGCTTCGAGAAGGGCGAGCCCTTCTGCTTCATCACCATGACGCCCCATCGCGCCATGGACGACGTGCAGCCCATCACCCGCGCGCTCAACGCCAACCCCGAGCTCCGCGGCCAGTACGACGCCTGGACGCGCCAGCGCGACGAGTTCAACAAGAAGCTAGGCCAACGCGACCCGGAGGCGGTGCGCGAGGCGTGGCAGAGGTTCTACTTCAAGGGAGAGATGCCCGAGGAGCTCGGCCCCAACCCCGCCGACCACGTCAACAAGCGCCGCCTGAAGACGCCCCGCGTCGGCCGCTGAAGGCGGGGAGGCGCCGCGCCTGGCGGCGGGGCTTGCGCACACCTCCCGCTCGGCTATCGCATGGGCTTCCGACGTTTGACGGCCGGCGACGGCCGCGTGCAGGAGCCCGTCCACCCATGACCCGCACCCCGTGGTTCGCCGCCGCGGCGCTCGCCGGCCTCGCCGCCTCGGCCTTCGCCGCCTCCGTCTCCGCCGCGGACGTCAAGTCCGGCGGCCTCGATCCGGGCGTCACCACCCCGCACTACGGGAGCTGGGGCTTCGACCTGGCGGGCCGCGACACCTCCGTGAAGCCGGGCGACGACTTCTTCCAGTACGCCAACGGCGGCTTCGTCGACCGGCTGCAGATCCCCGCCGACCGCACCAGCTACGGCAACTACGTCACCCTCTCCGTCCTGTCGGAGAACCGGGTGCACAAGATCCTGGACGACGCGGCCGCCGGGCGCGGCGGCGACGACCCGGTGCTGCGTCAGAAGCTGGGCGCCTACTACACCGCCTTCATGGACGAGGGCCGCGTCAACGCCCTGGGCGCCGCGCCCCTGCAGGCCGACCTGGCCAAGGTGAAGGCCGCGCGCTCGCACGACGACATCGCCGCCCTGATGGGCGACAAGACCCTGCCGACCGACAGCTTCTTCGGCGCCTACGTCTCGCCCGACGCCAAGGACCCGTTGCACTACACCGTGGACATGGGCACGGACGGCCTGGGGCTGCCGGATAAGGATTACTATCTCTCGGAGGCTTTCGCGTCGAAGCGCGCCGCCTACCAAGTCTACGTCGCGAAGATGCTCGAGCTCTCGGGCTGGGCCGACCCGCAGGGCGACGCCGCCGCGATCGTGGCCATGGAGACCCGCCTGGCCAAGGCGAGCTGGGATCGGGTGCAGCGCCGCGACCGGGACAAGACGTACAATCCCGTGACGCCGGCCGCGCTGCAGGCCATGGCGCCGGGCTTCGACTTCAAGCGCTTCCTGGCGTCGGCCGACCTCTCCTCGGCCGACAAGCTGGTGCTGAGCGACAACACGGCCTTCGCGCCCAAGGCCAAGATCTTCGCCGACACGCCCGTACCCGTGCTGCAGGCGTGGCTGGCGTTCAACATGGCCGACACCATGGCCCCTTACCTGTCGGCGCCCTTCGTCGACGCGCGTTTCGCCTTCCGCAACCAGGTGCTGCAAGGCCAGCCGCAGCAGGCGGTGCGCTGGAAGCGCGCCGTGGAAAGCGTCAACGGGGCGCTCGGCGAAGGTGTCGGAAAGGTCTACGTGGCGGAATATTTCCCGCCGGAGGCCAAGGCGCAGATGTTGGCGCTGGTGAGCAACATCAAGACGGTGCTGTCGAAGAGGATCGACGCCCTGGACTGGATGGTGCCGTCCACCAAGGCCGAGGCGCAGAAGAAGCTGGCGGCCTTCACGGTGAAGATCGCCTACCCTGACAAGTTCCGCGACTACTCGGCGCTGCAGGTCTCCTCCACCGACCTGTACGGCGACGTGAAGCGCTCGCGCACCTTCGAGTACGAGTACCGCACGCGCCGCCTGCACCAGCCGGTCGACCGCAAGGAGTGGGGGATGACCCCGCAGACGGTGAACGCCTACTACAACCCTACGCAGAACGAGATCGTCTTCCCGGCCGCCATCCTGCAGCCGCCGTTCTTCGATCCCAAGGCGGACCCGGCGATCAACTACGGCGGCATCGGCGGGGTGATCGGCCATGAGATCAGCCACGGCTTCGACGACCAGGGCCGCAAGTCCAACGGCCTGGGCGTGCTGACCGACTGGTGGACCGCCGCCGACGCGACCGCCTTCAAGGGCAAGACCGACCGCCTCGGGAAGCAGTACTCGGAGTTCACGCCGATCGCGGCCCTGCCGAACGAGCACGTCAACGGCCAGCTGACCATGGGCGAGAACATCGGCGACGCCGGCGGCGTCAACTTCGCCCTGGACGCCTACCACGAGAGCCTGCACGGCAAGCCCGCGCCGGTGATCGACGGCCTGACCGGCGACCAGCGCGTGTTCCTGGCCTGGGCGCAGGTGTGGCGCGGCAAGACGCGCGACGACGCCCTGGTGCAGCGCCTGCACACCGACCCGCACTCGCCCGAGTCCGCGCGGGTGAACGGCCCGGTCCGCAACGTGGACGCCTGGTACGAGGCGTTCGACGTGAAGCCGGGCGACAAGCTCTACCTGGCGCCCGCGGACCGGGTGAAGATCTGGTGAGGCCAGGCGCCTCGCGCCCGGGCGGGAGGGGTCATCCCTCCCGATGCACGGCGAAGCCGGCGAAATCCTGGTTCACCGGCATCAGCTCCAGCCGGTTGACGTTCATGTTCGGCGGCAGGGTCGCCACCCACCAGACCGCGTCGGCGATCTGCTCGGCGGTGATCGGGTTCACGCCGCGGTAGAGGGCGTCGCTCGCCGCCTGGTCGCCGCCGTTGCGCACCAGGGTGAACTCCGTCTCGCACATGCCCGGCTCGATGGAGGTGACGCGCACGCCCGTGCCGTGCAGGTCGGCGCGCAGGTTCAGGGTGAACTGCAGCACGAAGGCCTTGGTGGCGCCGTAGACGGCCCCGCCGCGGTAGGGGTAGCTCGCCGCCACCGACGACAGGTTCACCACCGCGCCCCGACGGCGCACCAGGGCGGGCAGCAGGCGGTGCGTCACCGCCAGCAGGGCGTCGATGTTCACGCCGGTCATGGTGCGCCAGTCGGCCAGCTCGGCCTCCTGGGCGGGGACCAGCCCCTGCGCCAGGCCGGCGTTGTTGACCAGGAGGTCGACCTGCGCGAACGCGGGCGGCAGGCCGTCCACCGCCGCCGCGAGCGCCGCCGCGTCGCGCAGGTCGAGCGGCATCGAGTGGAAGGCGTCGCCCAGTTCGTCGCGGAGCGCCTCCAGCCGGTCGGCCCGCCGCCCCGCGCCCGCCACGCGCCACCCGCCCGCCGTGAAGCGCCGCGCCATGGCCGCGCCGAAACCGGCGGTGACCCCCGTCACGAAAGCGGTCTTGCCGCCCGCGTGGGCGGAGGCTGGGGAGGGGGAGGCGTCGGCCATGTCGGAGGCTCCGGGAAGGGGATCGGCCGCTCCTAGAGCCCGGCCGCGCGCCGGTCGAGCGGAGGCGTGGCGGGAACCGCCCACGGGCGGGGGCGCTCAAGCGCAGGGGTTCAGGAGCACGAGACACCATGCCGACGCCGACGCGCACCGCCGCCGCCCTCCTCGCCGCCTCCGCGGCCATGGCGGCGCCCGCCTTCGCGCAGACCTACGGAAGCCAGGGGTACGGGAGCCAGGGCCAGGGCTATGGGAGCCAAGGCTACGGCGGCCAGGGCTACGGGACGCAGGGCGCCTCCGGACAAGGGTACGGGCAAGGCTACGGCCAGGGCGACGCCCGCGGCGGTCACCCGTCCTCCACGTACGACCGGAACGGCTATCCGCCCTCGACCTACGACGGGGGCCGCGGCGCCGCCGACCCCCGCGCCGGCTACGACGCGCCGCCAGCGGGCCAGGCCGACGACGCCGCAGCCCTGGCCCGCCAGCTCAACCTCACACCCTCGCAGGGGACGGCGTACGAGACCTACAAGGACGCCTTCCGCCCCGACGAGGCCCGCGCCCGGCAGGAGGACGACGAGATGCGGCGCATGGCGAGCCTCTCCACGCCGCAGCGGCTGGACCTCGCCCGCGCCTCGCTGCAGCGCGACCGGGCCGACTTCGACCGCACGGACGCGGCGACCCGCGCCTTCTACGGCCAGCTGAGCGCCGCCCAGCGCCGCACCTTCGACCGGCTGACCGCCCCGCAGATGGACCAGGACGGCGGCCCCGGCGGCCCCAGCCCGACGCAGCCGGCCGCCCCGTCGCCGCCCCGCTGACCGTGGCATGAGACAGTAAGGACGGCCTGGCCGTCCTCCGGCGATGTCAGGGCCTCGTGTCGGCCCTCGACTCCCCCATGTCGCGGGAGTCCGGCTGAAAGCCGGACGGAGCAACGCTTCGATGGGGAGGGTCAGTCCACACCCATGCAGACGGTGTGTCGCCGATGAAGATTGGAGCGGGCGAAGCGATTCGAACGCTCGACCCTCACCTTGGCAAGGTGATGCTCTACCCCTGAGCTACGCCCGCTCCGGACCCTGGCGGCGGAACGGCTGGGCCGTCCCGCGGGGAGGCGGCCTTTAAGCAGACGGCCGCCGCCTGCGCAAGCCGCCCGATGGGTGGCGCGCGCCCAAGGACCCAGCCGGGACCCAGCCGGGACCTAGACGGCGTCCTCCAGGCTGAAGGCGCGGCTCTCGTCGTCGTAGGCGAACAGCTCGGCGTAGCGGCCCCACTGGATCACCGCGCGCATGGTCTCGGCGGCGAAGTCCTCGCTCATGTGGTCCTCCAGCTCGTCGGAGAAGCGGGAGTAGGGCGCGCGGTGGCTGGCGCGCTCCTCGAGCACGCGGTGGATCAGGGCGGCGAGCGGCACGTGGGCGGTGAGCTGTGTGGCGAACAGGCGCTTGCGCTCGTCGGTGTCGCCCTCCGCGAAGCGGCGGCCGGCGTCGGTGAGCTGGATGTCGCCCTGCTCGACCACGGCGAAGCGCATCATGGCCAGGGTCTCGGCGATGGGGAACAGCTCGTCCACCTCCAGCTGCAGGTCCTCGCCGAGCTCGGGCAGGTCGGCGCGGCCGTCGAAGGGGGGGCCGGTCAGCTCCTCCATCAGGCCGGCCAGGAGGTTGGTGGAGACGGCCGGCAGGGCCACGCCCACGCCGCCGGCGGCCGCCGCCTCGGGCGTGCGCGCCGCGTGGGCGCGCTGGGCGGTGTGCGTCATGCGCGCGTAGATGTCGTCCACCAACTGGCGGAAGCGGGGGTCGCCGCGGTCGCGGGGGTGCGGAAGGTCGATGACGATCTCGGCGTCGACGCGGCCGGGGTTGGCGCTGAGCAGCGCCACCCGGTCGCACATCAGCACCGTCTCCTCGATGTTGTGGCTGACCATCAGGATGGAGCGCAGGGGCAGCTTGCCCTCCGCCCACAGGTCGATCAGGTCGGTGCGCAGGGTCTCGGCGGTCAGCACGTCCAGGGCGGAGAAGGGCTCGTCCATCAGGAGGAGCTCGGGCTGCATGACGAGGCCGCGCGCGAAGCCGACGCGCTGGCGCATGCCGCCGGAGAGCTCCTTGGGATAGGCGTTCTCGAAGCCGTCCAGCCCGATCAGGTCGATGGCGTGCAGCGAGCGCGAGCGGCGCTCGGCGGCCGGCACGCCGAGCGGCTCCAGCCCGATCTCCACGTTCTCCTGCACGGTCAGCCAGGGGAACAGGGCGAAGCTCTGGAACACCATGGCGATGCCCTCGCACGGCCCCTTCAGCGGCCGCCCGCGCCAGCGCACCTCGCCGCCCGCGGGCGCGATCAGGCCGGCGATGATGCGCAGCAGGCTCGACTTGCCGGAGCCGGAGCGGCCGACGAGGCCGACGATCTCGCCGGAGCGGAGGGTCATGTCGACGCCGTCGAGCACCAGGAGGTCCGACCCTGCGCCGCGCGCGTAGGTCTGCCGCACGCCGGAGACGGTCAGCAGCGTCTCGGGCGCGGGGCTGCGGGCGGTCGGGGCGGGGCGGGCGGTGGTCGGGGCGGGCATGGCCGGGCCTCTACTCGGAGCGGAGGCGCCGCGCGCCCCAGGCGAACACCGGCTCCCAGAACAGCCGGTTGAGCAGCACCACGTAGACCACCATCACCACCGTGCCGAGCACCACGCGCGGCAGGTCGGCGGCGTGGTTGGCGTCGGCGATGTAGGCGCCCAGGCCGTGCGCGCGGATGCGGGTGGGGCCCCACTCGATCACTTCCGCCACCACCGAGGCGTTCCACGAGCCGCCCACCGCCGTGATCGCCCCGGTGACGTAGGCGGGGAAGACGCCGGGCAGGATCACTTGGCGCCACCACGTCCACCCCCTCAGCCGCATGGAGGCGGCGGCCTCCAGCAGGTCCGGCGGAAAAGCGGCGGCGCCCGCCACCACGTTGAACAGGATGTACCACTGCGTCCCGAGGATGATCAGCGGGGTCAGCCAGATGTCGGGCAGCAGGCCCCAGTGCACGATGGCGACGGCGATCAGCGGGAAGAACAGGTTGTTCGGGAAGGCGGCGGCGAACTGCAGGAACGGCTGAACCGCAGCGGCCCAACGCGGGCGCAGGCCGATCCACACGCCGATCGGCACCCAGATGACGCTGGCCACCACCACCAGCAGCATGACACGCCCCAGCGTCACCGCGCCGAGTCCGAGCGCCAGCAACGCTTCCGACGGGGGCAGCGAGGCGGTGACGTAGACGGTCGCGCGCCAAGCGGCCAGCAGCGCCAGAAGGCCCAGGAGCGCATACCAGGCGTAGTCGGCCGAGCGGCCCAGCACGACGCGCCGCACGGGCGCGGTCACCGTCAGCGGTCGGCCCAGGCGCACGCTCGCCAGCGACGACAAGAAGGAGGCGGTCGGCTTCATCACCGAGCGCGCCACGGTGGCCCTTCGCACGGCGTCCAGCACCCACGAGCGCGCCACCGTCGAGCGGCCGACGCCCTCGCCCCAGCGGAACTTGTCGGACCACGCCACGAGCGGCCGGAAGATCAGCTGGTCGTAGATCCCGATCACCACCGCCATCGTCAGCAGCGCCCAGCCGATGGCCGGCAGGTCCTTGCGGTCGATGGCCGTCTGCACGTAGCTGCCCACGCCCGGCAGCGAGATGTGGATCGAGCCCACGTCGAAGGCTTCGTTGAGGACGACGAAGAACCAGGCGCCCGACATGGAGATCATGGCGTTCCAGATCAGGGCGGGCGCGGCGTAGGGCGCCTCCAACGCCCACAGCCGCCGCCAAGCGCCCAGGCGCAGGGAGTTGGACAGCTCCGCCAAGTCGCGCGGCACGGTGCGGCAGGAGTGATAGAAGCTGAAGACCATGTTCCAGGCTTGGCTGGTGAACACCAGGAACACCGACGCGAGTTCGGCGCCGAATGTGTTGCCCGGGGTGAGGCCGAGGAAGAAGGCCAGCGCCAGCGCCTGGAACGCCAGCACGGGGACGGACTGCATCACGTCCACCAGCGGGATGATCACCATCTCCGCCCGCCGGCTCTTGGCCGCCCAGAAGCCGAACACGAAGGTGGCCAGCACCGACACGGCCATGGCCGCGAACATGCGCAGCGTGGTGCGCAGGGCGTAGCCGGGCAGGGCCAGCGGGTCGAGGCTGATCGCCTCCCCCTGCACCGGCAGGGGCTGCAGCGTCTGGCGGCCGCCCAGGGCGATCAGCGCCAGCGCCCCGATCACGAGCGCGAACACCGCCACGTCGGCCAGGGTGAAGGGCGCCCGCGGCACGCGCCACGCATAGAGCAGGCGGAAGGGTGCGGGCCGGGCGGCGGGGATCGTCTCGGTCATCCCGCCCTCCGCCGCTTTCGTGTGCGCCGGCCGGCTCTAGCCGCCCCCACCCGCTGCGACAACCAAGCCTTCGCTTCGGGCTCGAAACCGGCCTCCGCCTCCGTTAGGAGTTTGCTCTACCATGCCGGCCGTTCCCCACCCGCCCGTCCGCGCCGCCGCCCGGCGGCGGCTCCCTGCGGGGTGGCCCCTGGCGGCGGCGATGCTCGCGGCGCTGATCGGCTTCCAGCTCGTCTTCGGCCTGCGGCTGGTGGGGGCGGGCGACGCCTACTGGTCGAACCCGCACGGCGACATGGGCCAGATGCTCGCGGGCGAGCTGGCGGGCCTGCGCGCACCGTGGTCGCTGCCGATCCTCACGCCCGACACCCTGCTCGCCCCCGACCGGGTCTCGCTGGTCTACACGGACAGCATCCCCTGGCTGACGGCGCTGCTGAAGCTGCTCCACCTCGGGCGGACCTTCAGCCTGCTCGGGACCTTCCTGCTCCTGGCGTGGCTGGCGCAGCCGGCGGCCATGTACGCGCTGCTGCGCGCGAGCGGCGTGCGGCGGGGGACGACGCTGCTGGCGGGGGCCTTGCTGGCGCTGCTGGTCCCCGCGTGGCTCGGCAGGCAGGTCGGCCACATCGCCCTGTCGGGCCACGCCGTCGAGATCGCCGCCCTGGCTCTGGCGGTGAGGTCGATCCGCGGCGGCCTGGACCGGGCGGGCCTGGCCGGGTTCTACGCCCTGGGCGTGCTGGCCGTGGGCGTCCACGCCTACCACGTGCCGGTGGTGGCGCTGATGCTGGCGACGGCGCTGGCGTCCGACGCGCTGCAGCGTCGGGCGGGCGCGGGGCGGCGGCTCCTGACGACGGGGCCGGCCTTCCTGCTGGCGCTCGTCGCGACCGCCTGGGTGTGCGGCTACTTCGTCGGGCGCGGCGCGTCGGGGGGCATGGCGGCGCTGGGCATCTTCGAGATGAACATGATCGCGCCGGTGTTCCCGCAGGGCTCCGCCCTCGCGGGGCAGAAGTGGACGGGCGGCTGGTTCACCCACAGCTTCGACCCCACCGGCGGGCAGGTGTTCGAGGGCTACAACTACCTGGGGGCCGGCGTGCTCGCGCTCCTGGCCGCCGCCGCCCTCCTGCTCCTGCGGGAGCGCCGCCGCGCACGGGTCCTCGCCTGGCCCGCCGTGGCGGAGACCGGGCCGCAGCCCGAGGCGGTCGAGACGGCGAAGGCAGATCCGTGGCGGCGCTGGGGGCCGCTGGCTGGGGCGCTCGTCCTGCTGACGCTCTACGCCCTCGGCACGAAGCCCTACCTCGGGACCGTCCGGCTGTTCGCCCTGTCGTTTCCGGATCGGCCGTGGACGGAGCCCTTGGCGCTGTTCCGCTGCCACGGCCGCTTCTTCTGGACGGTGGGCTACGCCGCCCTGGCGGGCGGGCTCACCACCCTGGACCGGCTCGCCGGCGCGCGCCTGAGAGCCGGCGTGCTGTCGGCCGCGCTGCTGCTGCAGGCCGCGGACATGAGCCAGATGCTCGCCGGCCTGCACGACCAGTTCTCCAGGCCGGAGGAGCTGCACGCGCCCTCCGCCCTGCTCGGCCCCGCGTTCCGGGGGCGCGACATCCGCGTCTACCCCGGCTTCTTCTGCACCACGTCCCAGCTGAACCAGCTGATGATCCGCCAGCTCTCCCTGATCGCGCAGCGCCAGGGCGCCTCCATCAACTCCGCCGAGACGGCGCGGGAGCCGGTCGGGGCGTGCCGGCGCCCTCCTCCGGCCGACGCCCGCACGGACGCCGCGCCGGGCGACCGGCGCCTCACCGTGCTGATGAGCGAGGACGGCCGGCCGTCGGCGACGACCCGGCTCTTCAGCGCTCGCGACGATTGCGTCTCCGTCGCCTCTTTGTGGATGTGCGGGCGCGACCTTGGCGGCTTGCCCCACGCCGTGCGGATCGCGGGCGCCAGCCTCCTCGACCCCGCCCATATGGACGCGGTGCTGGCCTTGGGGTCTGCGGCGTTCGTGAACGCGCTGGAGCAGGGATGGTCGAAGCCGGAAGCGACGGGGGTCTGGTCCGACGGCGGACGCGCGGTGCTCCGCCTGCCCCCCGTGAACATCGGCGCCAGCCGCTTCCTGAGCGTCGCCTTGGACGCGCTCGGCTACCGGCCGCCCGGACGCGCGCCGCAGCGCGTCTTCGTTTCGGTCAAGGGCCGCCGATTGGGCGAGTGGCGTCTCGAGGGGGGTGGATATGGTGGGTTGCAGGTCCTGGTCCCGGCCGGACTGCTCGATGCCGGCAGGCCGGTCGAGCTCACGCTCGACCTTCCCGACGCCCTGTCGCCGAACGCCGTGCTCCCCGGCTCCGGCGATCCGCGGCGGCTCGGCATAGGCGTCCGCCGCATCACGCTGGCGCACTGAGCGCGGCGGCGGGCGGCCGACGACGCACCCAGGCCAGCGCCAGCACCAGCACCAGCGCCGGGATCGCCACCAGGGCGCAGTCGATGAAATAGAGCGCGTAGGCGTGGAGCAGGTCGCGGCCGCCGTGGGCCAGGGCCTTCACCCAGGTTCCGCTGAAGCCCTTCAGCGTCTTGCCCGTGAAATTCACCGCGGACACCAGCAGCGCGTACTGCGTGGCCGTGTAGCCGAGGCTGGTCAGGGTCGACATGTAGGCGATCAGCACCACGCCGGCGAAGCCGGTGCAGAAGTCGTCCCACCCCAGGACCAGCCCGAAGGCCAGCGGGCTCGGCCCGGTCAGCACCAGCAGGGCGAAGCTCGCCACCGCCAGCGGCTGCAGCACGCCGCCGACGATCATCGCGTTCAGGTGGCCGAAGCGCGCGGCGTAGACGCCGCCGGCGGCGATGCCCAGCATCACGGTGGGGATGCCCACGGCGGTGCGCAGGCCGCCCACCAGCGTCTTGGACAGGCCCAGCTGCACGTAGAAGGGGCTGATCATCGG
>CAXTCO010000048.1:0-13089 GCA_964242255.1 uncultured Caulobacteraceae bacterium
GGCGCCGGCTCCGGCGCGGTCTGCGCCATCGCCAGCACGGGAACGGAGGCGGGTGCGGCGGCCATCAGCGGCGGCGCGGCGCTGGGCGCCTCCACGGGCGCGGGGCTGTGGCGGCCCTCGCCGGCCATCAGCATGGCGCCCACCGCGGCCACGCTCAGGGGCACGGCCACGCCCGTGGCGTACACGATGGTCTTGGCCGTGCTGCTCTCGCGGCGGCGCAGCTTGGGCAGGGCGAAGCGGCTGCGCAGGGTGGGCGGCTCCTCCGGCTCGAAGCCGGGGGCGGGCGTGGAGAACAGCTCCTCCGCCACTTCCGCGGCGCGGGCGCGCGAGGGGCGGCGGTTGCGCTCGGCGTTGGCGCGAGCGGCGGCGCGCGCCTGTTCGATGAGCTGCCGCGTGGAGCCCGGCCGGGGGGGCGCCTCGGCGGCGGGCGGGGAGGAAGGCGGCGCCGGCGCGAACACGTCGAGCGCGGCGTCGCCGTCGTCGAAGGCCGAGGGGGCCGGGACGCCGCGGGCCGGGGCCGGGAAGGGATCGGCGGCCCGCGGCTCGACATGGGCCGAAGGCACGTCGTCGAAGCCGCCGAACGGGTCGAGGTCGTCCGCTGCGGCCTCGAACACGCCGGAGGAGAAGGGGACCTCCTCCGGCCCGCGGCGCGGGGGCTCGGCTCCGAACCCGGGGTCGTCCTCGGGCGGGGAGAAGCGCGGGTCGGGGCCGGCGTCCGCCGCCGGCTCGGGCGCGGGGCGGGCGGCGGGCGGCTCCGAGCGGTCGCGCGCCTCGGCCAGGAGCTTGTGGGTGCGCTCCTCGCTGGCGCGGATGCGCTCGGCCAAGTCGCCGGCGGCGCTCTCGTAGCGGTTGTTCAGCTTGTCGGTGGCGCGTTGAAGCTGCTCGCTCACCTCGTCCAGGCCGTGGGTGAGGTCCTGGGCGTTGCGGCGCTCGCTGGCGGCGATGCGGTCGGCCAGCTTCTCGGCGATGCGGGCGATCTCGCCGCCGAGCTTCTCCAACGCCTCCGCCTGGGCGCCGTCGGCGCGCGACAGCCGGTTCTCCACGGCGTCGGCGATGCGGGCCATCTCGCCGCCCATCTGGGAGGCGCGTGCGTCGCCGCGGCGCTCCACCTCGCCGACGCGGCCCTCCAGGCCCTGGGCGATGCGGACCACCTCGCGGCCCATGCGGTCGATGGCGTCGGCCGAGCGCTGCTCTGTGTGCGCCACCTGGTCGGAGAGGTCGCGCACGGCGGCCTCCATGCGATCGAGCTTGCCGTCTGCCGCCTCGCGGAGGCGGACGGCCATGTCGGCGCGGGCGTCGTCCACCTTGGCGTGGAGCTCGGCGGCGAGCCGCTCGAGCCGGCCGGCGTCGGCGTCCTCGGCGGGCGGCGCGGGCTCGGCGGCCTCCTCCGGCGCCTCGGCGCGGGCGAGCCGGACGTCCAGCCCGGCGAAGGAGCTCTCCAAGGCGCGGACGGAGGCCGTGGTGCGCGCCTGCGCCTCGTCCAGCCGGGAGGCGAGGCGCGCCAGGGCGTCCTCATAGGACGGAACGGCGGCCTTGGCCGCGGTCTCCGCCGCGGCCCTGGCCTCGGCCCTGGCCTCGGCCAGAACGGCGGAATGGTGGGCGGCCTGGGCCGCGGCCTGGGCGGAGCGGGCGGCCTCCGCCCGGTCCACGCGCCCGCCCAGGTCGTCGAAGGCGGTCTCCAGGGCGCGGAGGGAGGCGGTGGTCCGCAGCCGGTCCTCCTCCGCGCGGGCGGCCAGGCGGCCGTAGGCGGCGTCCAGGGGCGCGAGGTCGACGGGCGGCGGCGGGGCGGGGGCGGCGTCCAGCCGGTCCACACGCTCCGCCAGCCGGGCCAGGGCCGCTTCGACCGGGCCGACGACGGCGCCCGCCTCCGGGCGCGTCTCCACGCGGTCGAGCCGGCGGCCCAGCGCGGCCATGTCCTCTCGCGTCTCCACGGCCTGGGCGCGCGAGCGGGTCTCGCCGTCGTGCAGCTGGGCGGCCACGCGGCCGAGGGCGCCTTCCAGCGCCTTCATGGCCTCCACGCGCGGGGCGTCGTCGCCCTCCATGCGGGAGAGCCGGTCGGCCACGCCGGCCTGGGCGTCGCGCACCTCGGCCAGGGCGGCGTCCAGCCGGTCGGCCTGAACGTCGGCGTCGGTCTCCACGCCCTCCAGGCGCGCGAGCATGCCGACCGCCTGCCGGTCGATGCCGCTGATCGCCAGGGTGGAGCGGTGCTCCGCCGCCTCCAGGCGGGCGGTGAGGTCGGTGAGGGCGCGGGCGACGCTGGCCGCCTCGCCGGCGTCCGGCCCGCGCCCGGCCTCCCGCAGGCGCGCACGCAGGCTCTCCGCCCGCAGCACGGAGGCGCCGGTGGCGGGGGGGACGGCGGCGGAGACGGGTGCGGCCGCGTGGCGCGGCGCCTCGGTGCGCGGCGGGAAGTCGAGGGTCTCCGCCGCGCGCTCGGGCGCGTCGGCCGGCGCGTCCTGGGTGTCGCGGATCATCTGGTTCAGCCACTCGCCCAGCGTCAGGCCTGAGCGGCGGGCCAGGTCGCGGGCGAGGTCCCGCGCCTCGGGATCGATGCCCTTCACGCTCCAGGAACCGGCGGTGCTCATGGGGTCGTCAGGCTCCGGGTGCGGGCGCGTCGGCAGATCCGCACCCTTGGACGCTAACCAGCCACATCTCGGGTGTAAACGGGATGCAGACACCACATCTTGCGGCCAGCCGTTTCGACTGTGGAGGAATCGTCCTAGGGCGCAACGTCACTCTCGCGCAAGGCCGTTAACGCCGCATTAAGCATGTCGCCGAGGCCGCAGCCGGGCTAGAGCGGCCGGATGCCGACGCCCGAGTCCGCCCCCGTCACGGGCACCTGCGCCTCTCGATTCGCGCCCGCGCGCGCCGCCTTCGAAGACGCCTTCGCGGAAGGCCGTGAACTCGGGGCCGCCTTCGCCGTCGTGGTCGGGGGAAAGCCGGTGGTCGACCTGCGCGGCGGCTGGGCCGACCGGGCGGCGACCCGGCCGTTCGGCCCGGACACGCTGACGCCGGTGTTCTCCGTCACCAAGGCGTGGACGGCCGTCATGCTGGCGCGCCTCGTGGAGGCCGGGCGGCTCGCCTACGGCACGCGGGTGGCGCAGGTCTGGCCGGAGTTCGCCGCGGCGGGCAAGGACGAGGTCGTCGTGGGCCAGCTGCTGAGCCACCAGGCGGGGCTGGCGGGCTTCCCCGAGGCGATGGATCCCGAGTTGTGGTTCGACTGGGACGCGGTCTGCGCCAAGCTGGCCGCCATGACCCCCCTATGGCCGCCGGGGACCGCCAGCGGCTACCACCCCGTCACTTTCGGCCACCTGGCGGGCGAGGTGTTCCGCCGCGTGGACGGCCGCACCGTGGGCCGCGCCTTCCGCGAGGACGTGGCGGCCCCGCACGGCCTTGACCTGTGGATCGGCCTGCCCGACGCCGAGCACGGCCGCGTCGCCGAGATGGAGAAGCCCAAGACCCTGCCGAGCTTCGGCGCCATGAACCCCGCGACCCGCGCCGCCTTCCTGACGCGCTGGAGCTCCCCGGGCGGCCGCGGCTCGGCGGAGTGGCGCCGCGCGGAGTTCCCCGCCGCCAACGGTCACGCGACCGCCCCGGCCCTGGCGCGGCTCATGGGGCTGCTGGCGGCGGGCGAGGGGCCGCTGTCGCCGAGCGGCGTGGAGGCGCTGAGCGCCGAGCGGGTCCGCGGCCGCGACCTCGTGCTGCCCTTCGACATCGGCTGGGGCGCGGGCGTGATGCGCAACGCGGGGCTGGGCGTCTACGGCCCGGGGGAGCGCACCGTCGGCCACTCCGGCTGGGGCGGCGCCTGCGCCTTCGCCGACCCGGACCGCGGCCTGGGCGTGGCCTACATCCCCAACCGCCAGAGCGCCCACCTGCTCGGCGATCCGCGCGCCGAGCGGCTGATCGCGGCGCTGTACGCCTGCCTCTAGTTCACCAAGCCGCCCCCGGTGACGAAGACCGGCCGGGCGGAGGTCACGCCGCCCGGCGCTGCTCGATCAGCCCCCGCGCGTCCAACAGCTGCGCGATCTGCACCGCGTTCAGCGCCGCGCCCTTGCGCAGGTTGTCGCTGACGCACCAGAAGGCGACGCCGTGGTCCACCGTCGGGTCGCTGCGGATCCGCGAGACGAACACGCCGAACTCGCCCACGCTCTCGAGCGGCGTGACGTAGCCGCCGTCCTCGCGCTTGTCGACCACCACCACACCCGGCGCCTCGCGCAGCACCTCGCGGGCCTCCTCCGGGCTGAGCTCGGTCTCGAACTCCACGTTCACCGCTTCGGAATGGCCCACGAACACGGGCACGCGCACGCAGGTGGCGTGCAGCGCGATGGCGGGGTCGAGGATCTTCTTGACCTCCGCCGCCATCTTCCACTCCTCCTTCGTCGAGCCGTCGTCGAGGAAGACGTCGATGTGCGGGATCACGTTGAAGGCGATCTGCTTGGTGAACGCCTTGGGGTCGGTCGGACCCAGCACGAAGACGCCCTTGGCCTGCTCCCACAACTCGTCCATCCCCTCCTTCCCCGCGCCGGACACGGACTGGTATGTCGAGACCACCACCCGCTTGATGCGCGCCTCGTCGTGCAGGGGCTTCAGCGCGACCACCAGCTGGGCGGTGGAGCAGTTGGGGTTGGCGATGATGTTCTTCTTGCGGAAGCCCTCCACCGCGTCGGGGTTCACCTCCGGCACGACCAGCGGCACCTGCGGGTGCATGCGCCACGTCGAGGAGTTGTCGATCACCACCGGCCCCGCGCGGCCGATGCGCTCCGACCACGCCTTGGAGACCGCGCCGCCCGCGCTCATCAGCACGATGTCGACGGTGGAGAAGTCGAACGTCTCCAGATCCTTGCACTTCAGCTGCCGTTCGCCGAAATCGACCTCGACGCCCAGCGACTTGCGGCTGGCGATGGCGTGGATCTCGTCGACGGGGAAGGCGACCTCGTCGAGGATCGCCATCATCTCGCGGCCCACGGCGCCCGTGGCGCCGACCACGGCCAGCCGGTAACCCATCTCGACACCTCCTGCGCGAGCGGCGCAGATACGAAGACGCCTCCGCCACGGCAAGACGGGGCGCAGGCGGGCGCCCGGTCACTTGCGCGGAGCCGGCCCGTCCACGGGCGGGGAGGCCTCGCGCGTCGCCGACCGCCAGCCCTCGTGCACGCGGATCGTCTCCTTCAGCACGTCCACCTGCGCGGGCGTGAGTTTCGACAGCGGCGTCTCCTTGGCCGTCCCGGTCGCCTTGGCGACGGCGGCCAGATAGGCGGAGAGGTTGTTCTGCCCCTTGGGCGCGTAACGCGACATGAAGGCGGCCAGCGTGAGGCCCTCCGCTTGGCGCGAGGCGATCATGCCGCTCAGGGCCGCCTCGCCGGCCTCCGGGGACGGGAACACGGCGAAGTTGTTGGGGCCCGTCGAATCCACCGCCAGCGCGCCGGCGGCGCGGGCGCGGGAGGGGCCGGTGGCGCCGGCGTAGCTGAGATTGCCGGGGTTGTTGTCGCGGTAGGGATGGTTGCCGTGCAGCGTGCGCGTGCGGCCGTCGGCGTAGATGTAGGTGACGCGGCCGCCCGCCGACACGCGCGCGTCCACCGGCAGCTCCGGACCGTCGCTCATCAACGAGCTACGGGAGGTGGGGAGAGCCGCGCCATCTCGCGCATCACGTCTCCCGCCCGGCAGACGGGGGCGGTGCGCCGTGCGGCGCCGACGATGTGCAGCACCCGCGCCGAGTCGCCCGGCTCCGCCCCCGGCCGCAGGCGGAAGACGTCGACCTCCATGGGCGCGGGCTCCGACGCCACGTCCGCCTTCAGGTCGCCGCCGAAGGTGCGCCGGGCGTAGACGATCTCGGGACCTCCCCGCCGCGCCCTGCGGATCCAGACGCGCTCCAGGGTGCAGTCGGCTCCCTGCGCGTCGGCGAGCTGCAGCTGCTCGCCGCCCGCGCCCACCACCTGCACCTGCTCGGGCGGCGCGCCCGGCGTGCGCGGCGCGGCGAGGAACAGCAGCGCGGTTTCCGAACGGTCGGGCTGCGCGACGGCGTAGCGCAGCACGGTGATCCCGCCGCCGAGCGCCTCGGCCGTCGGGCCGGCGGCCCCGTCGCGCACAGCCGCGCCCGCCGGCGCCGACGCCGAGACGGCGAGGGCGGCGAGCAGGGTGAGCCACGGGGACTGAGTCCGTCGCGAGTGCATCGTCATGGAGTCTACAGCGGCGCGGGCCGCCTGTCGCGCCCCGGCCGGCTCAGCGCGCCCGGGCCCGCCAGGCCTCGCGCGTCTGGCCCCAGATCCCTGTCGTCCTGTTGATCGGGTCGGGCAGGAACACGTCCCCGCGGCGCCGAGACCCCAGGCGCTCCGCCAGCTTGACGGACGCCGTGTTGGCGGGGTCGATGGTGTGGATCACGTCCGTCCAGCCCAGGCGGTCGAAGGCGAAGTCCATGGAGGCGCGGGCCGCCTCGCCGGCGTAGCCGCGGCCGAAGAAGCGCTTGGCCACGCCCCAGCCCACCTCGCAGCCGGGCCAGCCGTCCGGCCGCCACGGGCCGACACGGCCGACGAAGTCCCCCTCCGCCCCGTCCGGGCCGCGTTCGAACACCCAGAACACGCAGACGCCGGTGAGCGCCCACGCGCCGGCGTAGCCCGTGAAGCTGCGCCAGGCGCTCGGGCGGCTCTGGGCGCCGCCGATGTGCAGCACGTTGTCGGGATCGGCGGCGTAGGCGGCGTAGGCGTCGAAGTCGGTGACCACGGGCTGACGCAGGATCAGGCGTTCGGTGAGAAGGACGGGGTGCGTCACGCGAGGGAGCTCCGGCAGGCGGCGGCCATGGCGAAGGGGCTCAGCGCCATGGCCGCCAGGGTGTAGGCGGCGAGCAGCAGCAGCCCCGTGCGGCCGTCGAGCCCCTGGGCGAAGGCCTCCACCGCGCCCGCGCCGAACACCACGGGCGGCGCGTAGAGGGGCAGCACGATCACCGCCGTGAGCAGGCCGCCGCGCCGGGCGCCCAGCGTCAGCGCTGCGCCGATCCCGCCGGTGAAGGCGAAAGCCAGGCCCGCCAGCAGGGCGGAGGCCAGCACGGCGCCCATCAGCGCGGGGGCCATGCCGAGCATCACGGCGACCAGGGGCGCGGCGAACGCCAGGGGCAGGCCCGCGGCCCACCACTGCGCCTTGCATTTGACCGCGGCCGTCAGCTCCAGCGGCTGGGGTCCGAGCGCCAAGAGGTCCAGGGCGCCGTCCTCGAAGTCGCGCTCGAACAGGCGCTCCAGGCTCAGCAGCGAGGCCAGGGCGAGGGCGACGAAGGCCGCGCCCGGCGCCACGGCGCGCAGGCGCTCGGGCGCGGGACCTTCCGCAAGCGGCAGCAGCGCCGCGACGCCCAGGTAGAAGGCGAGCGCCGTCAGCGGCCCGCCGCCGCGGCCGAAGCCGGCGGCGAACTCGCGCCGGAACAAGGCCCAGAGCGCGCTCAAGCCGGGGCGCTCACGCCGCGCCGACGGCGATCGTGCGCGCCGGGACGGGGAGGGGGTCGTGCGCCGCGGCGAGAACCAGGCCGCCGTCGTCCAGGTGCGTGCGCAGCACGTCGCCGAAGGCCAGGCGGCGGCCGGCGTCAAGCGGGGCGAGGGGTTCGTCCAGCAGCCACAGGGCGCGGGGTGCGGCGAGCAGGCGCGCCAGCGACAGGCGGCGGCGCTGGCCGGCGGACAGGCGCCGCACCTCCAGCCGCAGCAGGGGCGCGAGGTCGAAGGCGCGCTCCGCGGCGGCGCGAGGGGCGTCGGCGCCGCCCAGCCAGCGGGTCCAGAAGCCGAGCTCCTCCGCGGCGGTGCGGCCGGTCTTGAGCCCGTCGTGGTGGCCGAGCAGGTGGGCGTGGCGCTCGCGCGCGTGCTCGGCCTCCAGCGCCCCGGCCCCGCTCTCGAACACGACGGCGCCGGCGGCCGGGCGCAGCAGGCCCGCGACGGCGCGCAGCAGGCTGGTCTTGCCCGCGCCGTTGGGGCCGCTGAGCACGGCCGCCTCACCCGCCGCCAGCCGGAACGACAGGCCGCAGAACAGGGTGCGGCCGCCGCGCGCCAGGGCCAGGTCGGTGACGCTCAGCGCGGTGATCACGCGCAGCGTCCCGCCGCGACGATCGGCGTCGCGCTGCGAACGGCTCTCACGTTGGAAACCGAGGGCCTCGGCGCTACACCCGGCCCCGCCGTGCGGGCGAAACGCGGCGCGTGGACGGGCCCTGTGCGCCCGGCCGTCAAGCGCGCGATCCCGCTTCTCCCACCCGGATTCCCCGGGGATGGGGACGGCCGCATGACGGAGCCTATGCCCATGCCCTCTCACGACAGCTTCAACGTCCGCCGCACCCTCGACGCGGGCGGCAAGACCTACAGCTATTACAGCCTGAAGGCGGCGGAGGAAGCGGGCCTGCCCGTCTCGCGCCTGCCGAACTCGATGAAGGTGCTGCTGGAGAACCTGCTGCGCAACGAGGGCCCCACCGTCGAGCAGGAGGACATCCGCGCCCTGGCCGACTTCGTCACCACCAAGGGCCGGGTGGAGCACGAGATCGCCTTCCGCCCCGCCCGCGTGCTGATGCAGGACTTCACGGGCGTGCCCGCGGTGGTGGACCTCGCCGCCATGCGCGACGCCATGCACACGCTGGGCGCCGACCCGGCCAAGATCAATCCGCTGAACCCCGTCGACCTTGTGATCGACCATTCGGTGATGGTGGACTATTTCGGCGAGTCCACCAGCGAGGAGCAGAACAAGGATAAAGAATACGAGCGCAACGGCGAGCGCTACCGCTTCCTGCGCTGGGGCTCCTCCGCGTTCCACGACTTCCGCGTGGTGCCGCCAGGCACGGGCATCTGCCACCAGGTGAACCTGGAATACCTCGCGCAGACCGTCTGGAGCCAGCCGGAGGCGCAGGCCGTCGCCGACGGGGACGATGCGGCCGGCGGGGCGGCCTCGGGCGCGGAGCTGGCCTACCCCGACACGGTGGTGGGCACCGACAGCCACACCACCATGGTCAACGGCTTGAGCGTGCTCGGCTGGGGCGTCGGCGGGATCGAGGCGGAGGCCGCCATGCTGGGCCAGCCCATCCCCATGCTGATCCCCGAGGTGGTCGGCTTCCGCCTGACGGGCCGCCTGAGCGAGGGCGTCACCGCCACCGACCTGGTGCTCACCGTCACCCAGATGCTCCGCAGGAAGGGCGTGGTGGGCAAATTCGTCGAGTTCCACGGCGACGCCCTGGCGCACATGACCATCGAGGACCAGGCGACCATCGCCAACATGGCCCCCGAATACGGCGCCACCTGCGGATTCTTTCCGATCTCCGAGGCCACGCTGAAGTACCTGCGCGACACCGGCCGCACGCCCGAGCGCGTGGCGCTGGTGGAGGCCTACGCGAAGGCTCAAGGGCTGTTCCACGACCCTGACGCGCCCGAGCCCGTGTTCACCGACACGCTGGAGCTCGACATCTCCACCGTCGAGGGCTCGCTGGCCGGGCCGAAGCGCCCGCAGGACCGCGTGCTCCTGTCCGACGCCTGCGCCGCCTTCGGCAAGGCCCTGGCGGAGGATTTCGGCAAGGCCGGCCACGAGACCGCCCGCGTGCCGGTGAAGCCCGACGAGGGGCAGGAGCCCTTCGACGTGGGCCACGGCGACGTGGTGATCGCCGCCATCACCAGCTGCACCAACACCTCCAACCCCTCCGTGCTGATCGCCGCCGGCCTCGTCGCCCGCAAGGCGCGCGAGCGCGGGCTCAAGGTGAAGCCTTGGGTGAAGACCTCGCTGGCCCCCGGCTCGCAGGTGGTCACCGACTACCTGGTGAAGGCGGGCCTGCAGGAGGACCTGGACGCGCTCGGCTTCAACACGGTGGGCTACGGCTGCACCACCTGCATCGGCAACTCCGGCCCCCTGCCGCAGAACGTGTCGGACGCCATCAACGCCGACGACCTCGTGGCCGTGAGCGTGCTCAGCGGCAACCGCAACTTCGAGGGCCGGGTGAACCCCGACGTGCGCGCCAACTACCTGGCCAGCCCGCCGCTGGTGGTGGCCTACGCCCTGGCCGGCTCCATGCTGAAGGACCTGCGCAAGGAGCCTCTGGGGACGGGTGCGGACGGCGAGCCCGTCTACCTCGGCGCCCTCTGGCCGACCAACGAGGAGGTGGCCGAGATCCAGCGCCGGGTCGTCACCCACGAGCTGTTCAGCCACCGCTACGCCGACGTCTTCAAGGGCGATGACCGCTGGCAGGGCATCCCCGTCTCGGGCGGGCGCACCTACGCCTGGGAGGGCGCCTCGACCTACGTGCAGAACCCGCCCTACTTCACCGAGCTGTCGATGACGCCCAAGCCCGTCACCGACGTCCAGGGCGCGGCCATCCTGGCCATCTTCGGCGACAGCATCACCACCGACCACATCTCGCCCGCCGGAAACATCAGGAAGACCTCGCCCGCCGGGCAGTACTTGATCCAGCACGGCGTCGACGTGGCCGACTTCAACAGCTACGGCGCCCGCCGCGGCAACCACGAAGTGATGATGCGCGGCACGTTCGCCAACATCCGCATCAAGAACGCCATGATGGGCGGGACCGAGGGCGGGGTCACCAAGCACTTCCCCTCCGGCCAGACCATGGCGATCTACGACGCCGCCATGCAGTACCAGACGGAAGGGCGCCCGCTGGTGATCTTCGCCGGCAAGGAGTACGGCACCGGCTCCTCGCGCGACTGGGCGGCCAAGGGCACCAAGCTCCTGGGCGTGCGCGCCGTGTTCGCGGAGACCTACGAGCGCATCCACCGCTCCAACCTCGTCGGCATGGGCGTGCTGCCCCTGCAGTACCAGATCGAGGGCTGGCGGAACCTCGGTCTGACCGGCGAGGAGCTGATCACCCTGCGCGGCCTCGACCGCCTCTCCCCGCGCAAGACGCTGACCGTGGAGCTCTACCGCCCTTCCGACGGGCGGGTGGCGCGCTTCCCGGTGACCTGCCGCATCGATACGGACACGGAGCTGGAGTACTTCCGCGCGGGCGGCGTCATGCCCTTCGTGCTGCGCAACCTGGCGCGCGGGCCGGCCGAGCCCGCGCCGCTCCTGGCCGCCGAATAGGCGCTCACGGCCTCGTGAGCGCGGGCGTGCGGCTCGGCCGTGTAGACGACGGTCGGATGACCCTCCGCCCGTCCCGCACGGCCCTCGCCGCCGCGCTCGCGCTCGCCGCCGCCGTCGTCTCCACCGCCGCCGCGGAGGCCAGGCCGCCGGCGGCTTCGCGCGGGCCGACGGTGGTGGAGCTGTTCACCGCCCAGGGCTGCACCGCCTGCCCTCAGGCCAACGCGCTCCTGCAGGAGCTCGCCGGGCGCAAGGGCGTGCTGGCGCTGACGTACCCGGTCGACATCTGGGACTACCTCGGCTGGCCGGACACGGGAGCCAGGACCGAGTTCACCGCCCGCCAGCGCGCCTACATCGCCAGGATGCGCCTGCGCGAGATCTACACGCCGGAGATCGTGGTCGGCGGCCGCCGCGAGACGGTGGGCTTCGACCGCACGGACGTGCAGGCGCTGCTGGCCTCGGCCGGGCGGCCCCGCGGGCCGCGGGTGCGCTTCCGCTCCGGCGTCGGCGCCGAGGTGGGCGAGGGCGCCCGGCCGCCGGGCGGGGCGGAGGTGTGGATGGTGCGCTTCGATCCGCAGGAGCGCACCGTGAAGGTCACCAAGGGCGAGAACCGCGGCAAGACCGTGGTGCAGCAGAACCTCGTGCGCGAGCTGGTGCGGCTGGGTGCGTGGAGCGGCCGCGCCAAGCGGCTGACCCTGCCGCCGCCTTCCGCGCCCGGCTTGGCGACGGCGCTCCTGGTCCAGGGCGCCGGCGGCGGGCCGGTGCTGGCGGCGGCGGTGCGCTGACCCGCCGGCTGCGGTCGTTCAGCCGCGCTCGGGAAGGGGCGGAGTGCGGGGCTGCGCCGTGCTCGGCCGCGCCAAGGCGCTGCGCTCTCCAGCCGCGAGCCGCGCTGCGTGCGGTGACGGCCCGCAGCCGTGTGCAGAAGAGGAAGGTGTCGACCGGGGCGGCCACGAAGCCTGGGGGCTGGGGGGGCTGTTCAGGGTCCAGGCCCCGCGTCGCTCCCGGTCGACGAGGGTTTTCTCGTCCGTCCCCACGGCGCGCCCAAGGCCGCATTGGGACCATTTCATGTTGCACCGCCGCACGAACGACACGGGCGTGAACGCCCCTTCCCCCAGGCGGCGCGCCGCCTAGATGTCCGGGTCCGCCGCCCGCACCATAGAGGCCCATGAGCGTCGACCTTCCGAGCCCTCCGCCCACGCCGCGAACGCCGCTGGTGTTCTTCGACCGACGTGAGCTCGACGCCCTGCTGCGGCTCTACGGGCGGCAGGTGGCCGCAGGCGAGTGGCGCGACTACGCCATCGACGGCGGGGCGGAGGCGGCCACCTTCAGCGTGTTCCGCCGCACCGCGGAGGCGCCGCTCTACAGGATCGAGAAGCGCCCCGCGCTCGCCCGCCGACAAGGGGCGTGGTCGGTCACCGGCCAGGGCGGCGTGATCCTGCGCCGCGGCCACGAGCTCCAGCAGGTGATGCGCGTGTTCGACGGCCGCCGTTTCCAGGTGGTCGACTGACCGCTTGACGCCGCACGACCGCGCGCCGAACGGTCGCCCCGCGATGAGACACGCGGGGGAGCGACGACCGATGGGTGAGCTGTTCGACCTGGCGGGCAAGGTGGCCGTGGTGACCGGCTCCTCGCGCGGCATCGGCCGCGCGATCGTGGAGCGCATGGCCGAGCACGGCGCCCGCGTGGTCGTCTCCTCGCGCAAGGCCGGCCCGTGCGACGAGGTGATGCGCGCCATCAACGACCGGCACGGCGAGGAGCGCGCCATCGCCGTGCCCGCCAGCATCTCCTCCAAGGAGGATCTGCAGCGCCTGGTGGACACCACGCGCGCCAAGTGGGGCCGCATCGACGTGCTGGTGTGCAACGCGGCGTCGAACCCCTACTACGGCCCGATGGCGGGCATCAGCGACGACCAGTTCCGCAAGATATTCGACAACAACGTCCTGTCCAACCATTGGTTGATCACCATGGTCGCGCCGGAGATGCGCGAGCGGCGGGACGGCTCGGTGATCATCGTGTCGTCCATCGGCGGCCTGCGCGGCTCGCCGATCATCGGCGCCTACA
>CAXTCO010000049.1:0-12774 GCA_964242255.1 uncultured Caulobacteraceae bacterium
ACCACCACCTTGCGGAGCAAGGCCCGGAACAGCGCCCAGAACGCCTCGCGCGCGGCGCCGCGCTCTAAGACGTCCTCAAGCGCAAGCACCGCGTTCCACGCGCAAGGCGCGGCCTCGACGGAAGCGCAAAAAGCCCCTCCAACTTGGCTACTTCGGCCCCTGACGCGAGAGCCCATAACACCCCTATAAAACGCCTCGCGTCCTCGCGAGCCGGTGGTTCACCGGGCGAACGGATGCGGGCGATAAGCGCGGACCCTCATCGAGAAGAAGGAGATGGGCGGGGTGACGACCATGATCTCTTTGAAGACCTTTGTGATCGCCGCTCTATGCGCCCTCGCCACGCCGCTGTTCCAGGGGACGGCGAAGGCGGCTGATATCACCGTGCGGGTGGATACAGGTCTTCTGAGCGGTGGCCGAACGGCCGATTCCAAGATCGAAGTCTTCAAAGGCATCCCCTACGCCCGGCCGCCGATCGGTGATCTCCGGTGGAAGCCTCCGGAGCGGCCTGCGCCGTGGACGGGCGTCCGCGAGGCTCGCGACGCGGGGGCCGCCTGCATGCAGCCCGACGGCCCGAAGGGCTACCTCTACACGACCGACGAGGCGCACAAGAACGAGGACTGCCTCTTCCTCAACGTCTGGACGCCCGCTGGCGCCCGCAAGGCGCCTGTGATGGTCTGGCTTCACGGCGGCGGCCTGATCACCGGGGCGGGATCCGACCCTTGGTACGACGGCCGGCGACTGGCCGAGCGGGGCGTGGTGGTGGTGACGATCAACTATCGCCTGGGCATCTTCGGCTACTTCTCCCACCCCGAACTCAGCGCTGAGTCGCCCCACAACGCCTCCGGCAACTACGGCACCCTAGACCAGATCGAAGCTTTGAAGTGGGTGCGCCGCAACATCGCAGCGTTCGGCGGCGACCCCGGGCGCGTGACGATCTTCGGCGAGTCGGCGGGGGCGCTCAGCGTCACCCACCTCATGGCGAGCCCCTTGGCGACGGGCCTGTTCCAGGGCGGCGTCGCCCAGAGCCTGTACATGCCGATCATGCCTGAATTGCGCCGGGCCCGCTTCGGCCAGCCCTCCGCAGAGTCGGTGGGCGCGGACTTCGGGGTCCGGCACGGCGCTCCGACCTTGGCGCGCCTGCGCGCCATGTCCGCTGAGGCGCTGCAGGCGGCGGCGGTCGACACCTACGACATCTACGGGCAGGAGCCCGCCGCGACCGCGGCCGTCGTGGACGGCTGGGTGCAGCCCGCGCAGATCTTCGAGACCTTCGAGCAGGGTCGAGAAGCGAAGACGCCCTTCATCGCCGGCTTCCTGAGCGGCGAGATGCGCGGGTTGGACGTTGCGCTGCCGCCCTTTCCGGCGAGCCAAGCCGCCTACGAAGCCCGCGTGAGGTCCGCCTACGGCGATCTGGCCCAATCCTACCTCCACCTCTACCCGTCGCAATCGATCTCGGACAGCAGCAACGCCGCGATGCGCGACGCCTATTTCGGCTGGCCCGTGCAGTGGTTCGTCCGCCGGCATAGCGGTGTGACGCCTGCGACCTGGATGTACTACTTCGACCACGTCTATCCATCCGCCGCCGAGCGGGGCTTGGGCGCCTTCCACGCCAGCGACATCGCCTACACTTTCGGCACGCTCGGGCCCGACGCGACCCTGCCTGTGAACTACCCGGCCTCTCCGAGCCGCCCCGTCGACTACGCCATGTCAGACACGGTGATGAACTATCTCACCGCCTTCGCCAGGACGGGCCGCCCTGACGCGCCCGGACGTCCGTCCTGGCGGCCGTACGACGGGAAGGTGCAGGCCTACATGACCTTCCGAAACGGCGACGCCGTTCCCTCGACCCACCTCCTGCCGGGCTCCTTCGAGCTGCAGGACGCCTATATGGCTCGGCTGCGCGCAGCCGACACGCACTGGTCGTGGCGCAACATGGGAATCGCGGCCGCGCCATCGCCCTAGACTCGCGTCGCCCTACGCCGCGCGTCAGACGTTCATGGTCTCGCCGAGCGCCTGGATCCGGCCGCGCACCTCGTCGCCCGTGTCCGGCAGGCGCGATCGCTCACGAAGCTGGCCCGGGGTCAGCCCGGTCGCGTTGCGGATGAAGCGGCGAAAGCCCTTCGCGTCCTTGTAGCCGAGGTCTGCGGCGACGGCCTCCACGCTGTCGTCGCTCTGCGCGAGCCGCAGGGACGCCGCATGCACAAGGGAGCGACGCCGTCCGTCCCGGAAGCCCAGATCGGACGCCTTGAGGCGGCGGCGCAGCGTGTTGGGGCTCTGACCGGACTCGCTCACCATGTCCGCAAAGCGCACGAAGCCATTGTCGTTCAGGTAGGCGGAGGGGGTCGCCCTGGACTCGGGGGCCTCGACGTAGTCGAGCCACAGCCTGTGACATTCCCACATGACATCCTCGCCGGCCTGGGAGGCGGACGACGCCCCCAGGAGCTTGCGAGGAAAGCGGAAGGCAGTGACGTCGCCGTATCGGACCACGCCCTTGAGCCCCCAATGCAGTCGGCCGAGGTTGAAGTGGTGAGGATCCCGCACCGTCACGTCCAGCAGCGGCGGCGCGCGGCCGAGAAACCTGAGGCACTGGATGAACATCCAGATCAGGAAGTTCTCTTCAAGGTAGGCGAGGTGGTCGCGGTCGCGCGGCTCCATGTGCACGCTCAGCGTCGCGCTGTCGCTCACGGTATCGAGATGGATGCGGACGGAAGGCGACTCCGAGGCGTACAGCCGGCGGAGCACCTGGATCGCCGCCTCCAAGGTGGAGCAGCCGAGCGCCATCATGACGCCGATGGAGACGTACTTGGCGCGCACGCCCATGCGCGCCAGCCCATGAGTCGCGTCATCCGAAGCGAGCGCCGTGTTGAGGCACAGCAGCAGCGCTTGCGCCGGACTGACCACATCGCGTTCGTCGCCGTGATGCAGATCCACGAAGGATTGGGAAAGCAGAGCCTCGGTGGTCAGACCCTGGCACGCGGCGCCTTCGATGTGAGGCCGCAGGGAGCGGAAAGGGATCAGCACCCTGCTCATCACGTCGTGCCCGTCCGTCATCCTTTTGCTCGCGCCCGTCAATCGAGGATAGACCCCTTTTCGCGTCACCGCCATGCCCGGCCTCGAAGAGGGCGCGGTCGCCTGAGTAAACGGCCCCATCGCCGTGGCGGCTTCGGCCATTCCGCCCGCGCCCCTTCCGTGTTCGCATCTTTCGACCGGCCTCGCCGCCGGCACGCTCGGACGAAGATCCGAGATCGATATGGGGAAACGATGAGGATCCTAGGACTTTTGACGGGCGCGTCCTGTCTCGCTCTGGTCATGGCCGGTCAGGCGATCGCGCAGACGGCCGCGGACCACCAGACGCCCACCCAGGCGTCGGACACCAACGGATCGACGTCCTTGTCCGAAGTGATCGTCACCGCGTCCCGCCGGAACGAGAACATCACCAAGGTGCCGACCGCGGTCTCCGCCTTCAACGGCAACACGTTGCGTGACGCGCAGATCACCTCGCTCAGCGACCTGGCGGCGCTGACGCCCAACGTGCAGATCAACACCTACCTGACCAACGCCGACATCAACATCCGCGGCATCGGCAACGGCAACTTCATCCAGGCGGGCGGCGACCCGGGCGTGGCGGTGCACGCCAACGGCGTCTACCTGGGACAGTCCGCGCTGGCGCTCTCCACGTTCCTGGACGTGGAGCGCGTCGAGGTGCTCCGCGGGCCGCAGGGCACCCTCTTCGGCCGCAACGCCACAGGTGGCGCGGTCAACATCATCCCGAACGGCCCCACCAAGGAATTGGCGTACGGGTTCGACGTCGCCGTGGGAGCCGATCCCACCGCCGTGCGCAGTTCGGCCTATGTGAGCGGCTCGCTCGACTCCGCCGGCGTGTGGCGCGGCCGCTTGGCGGTGGAGCAGAACTACAACGAGGGCTACTCGCGTAACCTGGTCGCCGGCGGACCGTCCCGCCTGGACGACAACGACGACGGCGCCGTGCGCGCGCAGCTGGAGTGGCGGCCCTCCGACACCTTCGACGCCCGCCTCCTCTTCGAGTACGCCAGGGACCACGACAACGGCCCCGCGGCCTATCTCAGCGGCTCGCCCACGCCCGGACCCATCGTCTTCCCCATACCCGGCAGCCCGATCACGCTGCCGCCGGGCTTCCCCATGGGCGATCCGAGCCGCCGGCAGGCCTACGCCGACCAGGGTGACCGCAGTCTCAACTACAAGACCGTCGACCTGACCTTCGACTGGGGGCTCGGCGGCGGCAACCTCAAGGGAACCTTCTCCTACAACGACAGCGACAACAGCGTCACGCAGGACGGCGACGGGACCTCCATCAACTTCACGTCCAGCGCCTTCACCAATTCAGCCAAGCAGGAATACGGGGAGCTGCTGTACGCCTCCAACCCTGACCGTCGGTTCGACTACGTCGTCGGTGCGAACGTCTATCGTGAGGAGCTGCGCCAGAACGTCACCGTCTTCACCTTCACCTTCCCGGGGTTCCTCGACGGGGGCGAGGTGGACACCACCTCCTACGCCGTCTTCGGGCATGGCGAGTTCAAGCTGACCGACCAAGCCAGGATCTTCGGTGGGCTGCGCTACACGCACGACGAGAAGACGGACAACGAGTTCAACAATTTCGCGGGCTCGGCGGTCGGTGACCGCGACTTCAGCCGCGTCACCTACGAGGCCGGCCTCTCCTACGACTTCACGCGGCGCGTCACGGGCTATTTCAAATACGCCACCGGCTACAAGAGCGGTGGCTTCTCCGTAGGCTCGTTGTCGCCGGGCTTCAATCCGGAGACCAACGACAACTACGAGGTGGGCCTGAAGGGGAACTACCTCGACGGCGCGCTCCGCGCCAACCTCGCCGCCTTCCACATCGACTACGACAACCTGCAGATCACCCAGGTGATCGGGGTCTCGTCGGTGGTCACCAACGCCGCTCAGGCGTCCATCGACGGCGTGGAGATCGAGTCGACCCTCCACCCGCTTCCGCACGTGCGCATCGAGGCGACCGGCGCCTGGCTCAAGGCCCGCTTCGACCGATTCGTCACGGGGGACTCGGCCCGGCCGCAGCTCGGCGTGCTCAACCTGGAAGGCAACACCTTGCCGAACGCGCCCGACTTCAACGCGAGCGTGGGCGCCTACTACGACTTCGACGTGCCGTCGGGCGTCCTGACGCTGGGCGGCCGGTTCGACTGGAAGGACCGCATCTACTTCAGCGAGTTCAACACGCCGATCTCCGCCCAGGGCGCCGTCGGCAAGCTGGACCTCTCGCTGAACTACAAGAGCTCCGACCAGCGGTGGACGGCGAGCCTGTTCGCGCGCAACGCGACCGACGAGCAGGTGAAGGCCAACGTCACCGTCGTCTCCGCGCTGCTCGGCTCTTTGGCGCTGGCTCAGTACCAACCGGGCCGCCAGGTCGGAGCCTCCATCGGCTACCATTTCTGACGCCGCCGACCGGTCCCTTCGTGCGCCGGCTTGGTGAAGTCCACCCGTCCCAGGAGTACATCATGCCATCCGACATCAGGTTCGTGAACGTCAACGGCGCGCGCCTGGGCTACCAGGTGCACGGCGAAGGATCGGGGAAGCCTCCCGCCCTCGTCGTGCACGGATATTCCGGGCGCACCACGGGGGAGACGGCCTACCCCGACCTCTTGCGCTTGCTCGCCGAGGTCTTCACCGTCTACGCGCTCGACCTGCGCGCCCACGGAAGTTCGGCCGCGCAGACGCAAGGCTTCTCGATGGCCGCCGTCGCGGACGACGTGGCGGCCGTGGCGGAGGCCCTGGACATCATGGGCGCCCTCTTCATCGGCCATTCCTTCGGCGGCTTCACGGGCCTCTACTGCGAGACGCGCCATCCGGGGACCTTTTCGGCCCTGTGCCTGCTGGCCACCGCGGGGGCCGGAGGAGGCGCTCACGCCGGCCCGGACGCGGGCAGGTTCATGATCGACCACGGCAAGAACCGGGAAGTTCTGCTGCAGGCCGTCGCCCCCATGTACGTCCACGGCGGAGGCGGGGCCGCACAGGTGGAGGCGGTGCTCCTGATGGACACGCACATTCACGAGACCTACTTCGCCGAATATGTGAAGTTGAACATCCTGGAGGACATCCGTCGCATCCAGGCGCCGGTCCTGGTGCTCAACGGCGCTTTGGACAACGTGGTGCCGCTCTGGTCGCAGCACGAGACCGCCTTGGCGCTTCCCTTCTGCAAGGAGGTCATCTTCACGACTGAAGGCCACATGCTGCCTCGAGAGGCCGGAGACCTGACCGCGCGCGAGATCCTGCACTTCTGGGAGCACGACGTGCCGGCCCTGCGCGGGGAAGCGCCCCGGCCATGAGACCCGGCGCCGCCACTCCCTCCGACCCGTCGGCCGCCGGGGTCGCAAGCGCCCGCCGTCGCCCACGGGCATGATCTCGGCGCCGTCTTTCCAGCGCGGGGGCGAAGCGGCGCACCCTTCGGCGGCGTTCAGCCCTGCACGGCGCGGCGTCATGCTGTTCGTGCTCTTCCTGGTGTCGACGTCGAGCTATCTCGACCGGAACATGCTGGGCGTCGCGCTGGAGGCGATCAAAGCCGAGTTCCACGCCACCGACACCCAGCTCGGCCTCCTCAGCGGGGCGTCCTTCGCCGTCCTCTACGTGACGCTCGGCGTTCCCGTGGCGCGCTACGCCGACCGGGGCCGCCGCCGGCAGATCATCACGGGCGCGCTCGCGGTCTGGAGCGTGATGACCGTCGCCTGCGGCCTGACGGCGAGCCTCCCGCAGCTCGTGCTCGCGCGGGTCGGCGTCGGAGCGGGCGAGGCGGGCGCCATGGCGCCCGCCCAGAGCCTGATCGCCGACTACTTCCCCCCGTCGCAGCGGGGGCGCGCGCTCTCGATCTTCATGACCTCGGTGACGGGCGGCAACGTCCTGGGGCTCGCCGGCGGAGGGTGGATCACCCAGGCGTTCGGCTGGCGCGCCATGTTCCTGGCCGTCGGGCTGCCAGGCCTGCTCCTGGCGCCCTTGGTGCGCCTGGCGCTGAAGGAGCCTGGCGCGCCCGCACGGCCGGGCGCCGGGCGGGAGCCGCTGCCTGCGACGTTGCGCGCGCTCGGGGGAAAGCGGTCCTACCTGCTGGCCGTGGCGGGCATGGCGCTGTTCTTCGGGGTCGCCTACGGACCCTTGGCGTTCGTCGTCCCCTTCCTGGGCCGGGTCCACGGCATGGCGACCGCGCAGGCCGGCGCGACCTACGGCCTCTGCAGCGCGGTCGGCGGCCTGGCCGGCGCTCTGCTCGGAGGTCTGCTGACCGATCGCCTGTCGGCGCGGGACATGCGATGGCTCGCGGCCGTCCCGGCGGTCGGCATGGCGGCGGTGTGCGCGCTCTATACGGCGGCCTTCCTGGCGGCGACCGCGGCGGCCGCGGTCGGGTGGCTCCTCGGCGGAGCGCTGGTCTCCGCGGCGGTCTATCCGCCGATGTACGCGCTGTTGCACGCGGTCTGCGGGTCAGGCCGCCGGGTGACGGCCATCGCCTTGGCGCTGTTCGTCGCCAACATGGTCGGGTTCGGCCTGGGACCGCTCGCGGTCGGCGCCGTCAGCGACCTCCTCGCGCGCGTAATGGGAAGCGCCGCCGGCCTGCGCGCCGCGCTCATCATCGTCTCGGGCGCCCTCCTGCCCGCGGGGCTCCTGTTCGCCGGCGCCGCGACGCGCATCCGCGCCGACGCGGAGGGCTGATCATGCCTCGACCGAGCGTCACCGAGCCGCCGCGGATCGAGGCCCGCGAGACGCCGGAGCTTCGTCAGCCATGACCCCGACCGAGCTTCTGGACCGCAGCTTCGGCGTCCTGCCCGAACTCATCGCCGCTCATGCCGGGGTCCGCCCGGAGGCGACGGCGGTGATCGACGGCGATCGCCGGCTCTCCTACGGCGAGCTGGACAGGCTGATGGACCGGGTGGCGGCCGCCCTGCAGCGCGACGGCGTGCAGCCGACGCAGGCGGTCGCGGTGTGCGCCTCCTCGTCGCTGGAATACGTGGCCGTGTTCACCGGCGCGCTTCGCGCCGGGGTCGCCGTCTCGCCTCTCGCGCCGTCGGCCACGCCCGACCAGCTCGCCATGATGCTGGACGACTGCGCGGCGCCTCTCGTCTTCCTCGACGCGGAGGCCGCCGTCCACCTGGCGTCCGCAGCTCCACGGATCGCCGCGCGTCGAATCGCCCTGGACGGCTCCCCGGCGGGGGAGGCGTTCGGCGCCTGGCTGGCGAGCGATGGGGCCGCGCCGCAGCCGGTCGCGATCGAACCCGACTGGCCGTTCAACATCATCTATTCATCAGGCACCACCGGCGCGCCCAAGGGCATCGTGCAGAGCCACGCGTTCCGCTGGCCGCCGATCGCCCGCGCCGCGGTCTTCGGCTACGGGCCGGACGCGGTGACGATCGCGTCCACCCCGCTCTACTCCAACACGACCCTGGGCCCGGTGCTCTCCACCCTCGGCTCCGGCGGCGCCCTGGTCCTGATGAGGAAGTTCGACGCCCTGAGATTCCTGCAGCTCGCGCAGGGGCATCGCGCCACGCACGCCATGCTGGTGCCGGTGCAGTATCGGCGCCTGATGGCGCTGCCCGAGTTCGACCGGTTCGACCTGTCGTCGTTCAGGGTGAAGTTCGCCACCTCAGCGCCCTTCGCGGCCGACCTGAAGGCGGAGGTGATGCAGCGCTGGCCGGGCGGGCTGGTGGAGTTCTACGGCATGACCGAGGGCGGCGGATCCTTCATGCTGCTGGCCCACGAGCATCCCGACAAGCTGCACACCGTGGGGCGCGCCGTTCCGGGCCACGACCTGCGCGTCATCGACGAGGACGGCGTCGAGCTGCCGCCCGGCGGGGTCGGCGAGGTCGTCGGCCGCTCGAACTCCATGATGACCGGCTACCACAACCAGCCGGACAAGACGGCCGCCGCCGAGTGGTTCAGCCCGTCCGGCGAACGCTTCATCCGCACCGGCGACGTCGGCCGCTTCGATGCGGACGGCTTCTTCACACTGATCGACCGCCGCAAGGACATGATCATCTCCGGCGGGTTCAACATCTACCCCTCGGACGTCGAGGCGGTGATCGCGCAGCACCCATCCGTGCTCGAGGCCGCGGTGGTGGGCGTGCCGTCGCAAGCCTGGGGTGAAACCCCGGTGGCCTTCGTCACCCCCCGCCCCGGCGAGAGCCTGGCCGCCGAGGACCTCGCCGAATTCGTGAGCCGCCGCGTGGGTAGAACCCAGCGCCCGCAGGTCTACGAGATCGTCGACGCCCTGCCGCGCTCGGCCATCGGCAAGGTGCTCAAGCGCGAGCTGCGCGACGGCTTCAAGGGCCGGGTCGCGTGACGCCCCCCGGCGTCCGAGCCGCCGCCGCCGCCCTCCTCGAACCTCCTCCGGCCTGCAGGTGCATCCCGTGAACGCCCCGATCCTCGACCGCACGTCCATGTTCACGCTCGCGCCTGACGATCCCCTGAACGATCTGCGCATGAGCGCCGCCGCGGCGCCGCTGCTCGCCCACGTGAAGCGCTTCATCGCCGAAGTCGTGGAGCCGATGTACGCCGACTATCTGCGCCTGGGCGAAGGCTGGGCGGAGCGGTGGCGCTTCGCGCCCGGCCAGCTCGAGGCGCTGGAGACCGCCAAGGACAGGGCCAAGGCCGAGGGGCTCTGGAACTTCTTCCTGCCCGACTCGGAGACGGGCCAGGGCCTCAGCAACCTCGACTACGCCTACATCGCCGTTGAGCTCGGCAAGAGCCCGCTCGCCTCGGAGGCGATGAACTGCAACGCGCCCGACACGGGCAACATGGAGGTGCTGGAGCGGGTCGGCACGCCCGAGCAGAAGGCCCGATGGCTGACGCCTCTCTTGAAAGGCGAGATCCGCTCGGCCTACGCCATGACGGAGCCCGGGGTCGCCTCTTCGGACGCCAAGAACATCCGCACCTCGGCGGTGCTGGAGGGCGACGAATGGGTCATCAACGGTGAAAAATACTACATCACCGGCGCGGGCGACCCGCGTTGCAAGATCATGATCGTGATGGTGCGCACGAGTCCGGACGCGGCGCCGCACCAACAGCAGTCGCAGATCCTCGTGCCGACGGACACGCCCGGCTTCACCGTCGTAGGCCCCATGGAGGTGTTCGGACACGACCACGCGCCGCGCGGCCATATGCACCTTCGCTTCGAGAACGTCCGTGTTCCGGCGGAGAACATCCTGCTCGGCGAGGGCCGCGGCTTCGAGATCTCGCAGCTGCGCCTAGGGCCCGGACGCATCCACCACTGCATGCGCACCATCGGCAAGGCCGAGCGCGCGCTCGACCTGATGGTGGCGAGGGGCCTCTCGCGGGACGCGTTCGGCAAGCCCCTGATCATGCTGGGCGGCAACCTCGAGAAGGTCTCCCGCGCGCGGATCGAGATCGAGGCCATGCGCCTGATGGTGCTCAAGGCGGCTAAAGCCATGGACGTGCTGGGCAACAAACAGGCGCGCGTCTGGGTCAGCATGGTCAAGGCCATGGTGCCGGAGAAGGCGTGCCGGATCATCGACGAGGCCATCCAGCTGCACGGGGCCACGGGCATCTCGCAGTGGAGCCCGCTGGCCGACCTCTACGCCGACGTGCGCCACCTCCGCTTCGCGGACGGGCCTGACGAGGTCCACCACATGGTGGTCGGGCGCAACGAGTTGCGCTGACTGGTCGGGCGGGGCGACCATCGATGCATCAGGGAGCGGATCAGGTCATGCGCACGGACATGTTCTCACTCGAGGGTCGCACGGCCGTCGTCACCGGCGGCTCGCGGGGGATCGGCAGGATGATCGCCGAGGGCTTCCTGCGAGCGGGGTGCCGCCGCGTCTACGTCTCCGCCCGCAAGGCCGCGCCGTGCGAGGCGACCGCGGCCGAGCTCACCCGGCGAACCGGGCGCGAATGCGTCGCACTGCCCCTCGACGTCTCCACCGTCGAGGGGTGCCGTGTCCTGGCCAAGGAGGTCTCGGAGCGGGAGGAGGGCGGCCTGGACATCCTGGTCAACAACGCGGGGGCCGCCTGGCTGGCGCCCTTCGACGACTTCCCGGAGGCCGGCTGGGACAAGGTGATGAACGTGAACCTGAAGGCGCCGTTCTATCTCACGCAGGCTCTGCACGGCGCGTTGAAGCTGGCGGGCACCTTCGAGAAGCCTTCCAAAGTGATCAACATCGCGTCCATCGACGGCCAGCGTCCAAACCCGCAGGAAACCTACAGCTATCACGCCTCAAAGGCCGGTCTGATCCACCTGACGCGCAGGCTCGCCGCGACCCTGATCAAGGATCACATCGTCATGACGGCGATCTGCCCCGGCGCCTTCCCCTCCGACATGAACACGATCGTCCGCGATCAGGCGGAGATGGTCGCTAGGCACATCCCCTTCGCCCGCGTCGGCGAGCCGGAGGACATGGCCGGCCCGGCGGTGTTCCTGGCCTCCCGCGCGGGCGACTACTTAGTGGGCACGGCCCTGACAGTGGACGGCGGCTTGGTCGCGTCTGGCCAGGCGCGTTGAGCGGCGGCCGTCGACCGCGGGCTGGCGAGCGCAGACACCTCGTCGCGCCGGACGCTTCCCGCTTCGCGACCGTCGTTGTCAAAGGCGCTTCGCGCCTGCTCGATCAACGGCCAGTTCGCCCCAACCCTGCAGGCGAAGACTTTCAGCGACCCTTGCATGCTCTCGCCTCTCGAGCTGAGGCTGTACTCCGCGGGCTGCGGCACCTCCACGAAACACTCCCGCGTGACAAGGCCGTCCCGTTCCAGGTCCGCCGCGCGAGGGTCAGCATGCGTTGCGAGATGCCCTGAACGCCATGCTTCAGGGCCGGGAAGCGCAGCCGATGGTCTGGAGCGATGAAGAGGAGCGAGAGGACCAGGATCGTCCACTTGCCCCGAACCGGGCCGGCAGGTCGCGGGGTGCGCACGCCCTCAGTCGCAGCCCCCGCGGCGTGACCTCATGCGGTCGTCCATCCCTCTCGCACAACAGGCGCCTCCGTATGACTGAGCACAACGCGGCGCCGTCTTGTGGGGCTTCCGCTCGCCATCGCGTGCAGCCATGGTTCCTCGCCTACGTGCAGCAGGTGCTCGCGCCCACGCTGCGCCGGGACGACGTGGTGATCCTGGACAACCTGCCCGCTCACAAGAGCGCCGCCGTGCGGGACGCCGTCGAGGCGGTCGGAGCCCGGCTTCTGCTCCTTCCGCCCTACAGCCCCGACCTCAACCCGATCCAGAACGCCTTCGCCAAGCTCAAGGCGCCGCCGCGCCGCGCCGCCGCCCGCACCATCGACGAGCTACGGGCCGCGATCGGCCGAAGCCTCGACGCCTTCAGCCCCGTCGAGTGCGCCAACTACTTCACCGCCGCCGCAGGCTACGTTGCAGACTGAGCAGGATCCGCTCTAAGTCACAATCGCGTAGGCGAGAAGCATCAGGCACAGGCTGGCGGCCGTGAGCAACAGACTTGTCCGTAGGCGGAACCTGAGGAAGAAGAAGAGCACGTAGCCTATCAGCGAAAGGGCTAGGATCGTCGCCGCGCTGACGTCGATGACCCAGCGCCACGCCGGCCCGGTCTTGCGTCCACGGTGCAGCTCGCCGGCTACGGAGAGAGGGGCCGCCGGGGCGACTGCGACGTGGGCGAGCCCGTCGGCCGTGTCCAGGTCGATGTCGGAACTCCCCTTCGCGCCTTCCAGGTGGATCAGCGCGCTCCCCGCCTCGAGCTCGGCGCTGGCGTAGGCGCCCAGGAGCGGCGTCCGGCGGCCGACGGCCGCGGCGTACGCGCGGCCGGGCTCGGGCGCGCTG
>CAXTCO010000050.1:0-12680 GCA_964242255.1 uncultured Caulobacteraceae bacterium
CGAACGCCTGCTCCAGCGTGATCTCCAGGTCGTAGCGCAGGTCCTGCCCGCGCTGGGGGCCGGTGGAGGGCCGGCCGCGACCGCCGCCAAACATCTCGCCGAACACGGAGGAGAAGATGTCGTTCGGGTCCATGCCGCCGAAGCCGGCGCCCGGGCCACCGGCCGCGCCGCCGTTCACGCCGGCGTGGCCGAAGCGGTCGTAGGCGGCGCGCTTCTGCGGGTCGGAGAGCACCGAATAGGCCTCATTGCACTCCTTGAAGCGCACCTCGGCCTGAGCGTCGCCCGGGTTGCGGTCGGGGTGGTGCTTCATGGCGGCCTTGCGGAAGGCGCCTTTGAGCTCGACCTCCGTACAGGTCCGCTCGACCTCCAGCACCTCGTAGTAGTCGCGCGCCATCGGGGCGGTCAAACTCCGTCCGTCGCCATGGCGCACGCGGGCGCCACGTCAGTTAGGTGGAGGAGCTCCGCGCCGCGCTGCAGCGCGGAGCCCCCGCTCACGGCTTACGCCGACTTCTTCTCGTCCGACACTTCCTCGAACTCGGCGTCCACCACGCCCGGCTCGGCGTGCGCCGCGCCCTCGGCGTCGTTGGCCGAGCCCTGCTGGGCCGCGTACATGGCCTCGCCGAGCTTCATGCTGGCCTGCACCAGCGCCTGGGTCTTGGCGCGGATCGCCTCCACGTCCTCGCCCTCCAGCGCGGTCTTCAGGTCGGCCGAGCCCTGCTCGATGGCGGTCTTCTCGGCGGCGCCCACCTTGTCGCCGAACTCGGCCAGGCTCTTCTCGGTGGAGTGCAGCAGGGACTCGCCCTGGTTGCGCGCCTCGATCAGCTCCTTCTTGGCCTTGTCCGACGCGGCGTTGGCCTCGGCGTCCTTCACCATCGACTGGATGTCCGCGTCCGACAGGCCGCCGTTGGCCTGGATGCGGATGGATTGCTCCTTGTTGGTCGCCTTGTCCTTGGCCGTCACGTGCACGATGCCGTTGGCGTCGATGTCGAAGGTGACCTCCACCTGCGGCACGCCGCGCGGCGCGGGCGGGATGCCCACCAGGTCGAACTGGCCGAGCACCTTGTTGTCCGCCGCCATGGGCCGCTCGCCCTGGAACACGCGGATGGTCACGGCCGACTGGTTGTCGTCCGCCGTCGAGAACGTCTGCGAGCGCTTGGTCGGGATGGTGGTGTTGCGCTCGATCAGGGGCGTGAACACGCCGCCGAGGGTCTCGATGCCCAGCGTCAGCGGGGTCACGTCGAGCAGCAGCACGTCCTTGACGTCGCCCTGCAGCACGCCGGCCTGCACCGCCGCGCCCAGCGCCACCACCTCGTCGGGGTTGACGCCCTTGTGCGGCTCCTTGCCGAAGAAGGCCTGCACGGCCTCCTGCACCTTGGGCATGCGCGTCATGCCGCCCACCAGCACCACCTCGTCGATGTCGCTCTTCGAGTAGCCGCTGTCCTTCAGCGCCTTCTGGCAGGGCTCGATCGTGCGGGTGATCAGGTCCTCGACCAGGGCCTCCAGCTTGGCGCGCGTCAGCTTGATGTTGAGATGCAGCGGGCCGGAGGCGTTCATGCTGATGAAGGGCAGGTTCACGTCGTACTGCGACGCACTCGACAGCTCCTTCTTCGCCTTCTCGGCCTCCTCCTTCAGGCGCTGCAGGGCCAGCTTGTCCTTGCGCAGGTCGACGGACGACTCGCGCTTGAACTCGTCGGCCAAGTAATCGACCACGCGGTTGTCGAAGTCCTCGCCGCCCAGGAAGGTGTCGCCGTTGGTCGCCTTCACCTCGAACACGCCGTCGCCGATCTCCAGGATCGAGACGTCGAAGGTGCCGCCGCCCAGGTCGTAGACCGCGATCTTCTTGCCGTCGTTCTTCTCAAGCCCATAGGCGAGGGCGGCGGCGGTGGGCTCGTTGATGATGCGTAGGACTTCCAGGCCGGCGATCTTGCCCGCGTCCTTGGTGGCCTGGCGCTGGGCGTCGTTGAAGTAGGCCGGCACCGTGATGACCGCCTGGGTGACCTTCTCGCCGAGGTTGGCCTCCGCGGCCTCCTTCAGGCGCTGCAGGATGAAGGCGCTGATCTCCTGGGGCGAGTAGTCCTTGCCGTGGCTCTTCACCCAGGCGTCGCCCTTGGGCCCGCGCACGATCTCGAAGGGGCTGAGGCCCTTGTCCTTCTGCACGACGGGGTCGTCGAAGGTGCGGCCGATCAGGCGCTTGATGGCGTAGAAGGTGTTGGCCGGGTTGGTGACGCCCTGGCGCTTGGCGGGCTGGCCGACCAGGCGCTCGCCGTCGTCCAGGATGGCGACGATGGAGGGCGTGGTGCGCGCGCCCTCGGCGTTCTCGATGACCTTGGGGGTCTTGCCGTCCATGATGGCGACGCACGAGTTCGTGGTGCCGAGGTCGATGCCGATGATCTTGGCCATGAGGGCTGCTCTCTACTCCTGACTGCGAGGCGGGCGGGCGCGTGGTGGCCTTCGTGCGAAGCGCCTCAGATGCGGCCGCTCCCGGTGACGGGGCGGATATGGGGAGGGGGTGGGGGGCCGCAAGTCACGCCGATCACGGTCGGCGAGGCCCGGGCGGCGCACGCCGCGCGACGCCGAGCGCCCGTCGGACGTTAGGCGGTCCATGCCCGAGGGACACACCATCCACCGCGCCGCGCGCGACCAGCGGCCCCACCTGAAGGGAAAGGTGCTGAGGGTGTCCTCGCCCCAGGGCCGCTTCGCGCTCGGGGCCGAGCGCATCGACGGCGTGCGCTGCACGGACGTGGAGGCGTTCGGCAAGCACCTGCTCTACGAGTTCGAGGGCGACCGGCGCCTGCACGTGCACCTCGGCATGTTCGGCAAGGTGCGGGCGCGGGAGGGCGCGGCGGGCGAGCCGGTCGGGGCCGTGCGCGTGCGTCTGGAGGCGCCCGGGACCGGCCCCGAGGGATACACCGTGGACATCAACGGCCCCGCCGCCTGCGAGGTGCTGGACGGCGAGGAGCGCGCCCGCCTGCTCGCCCGCCTCGGCCCCGACCCCCTGCGCGCCGACGCGGACCCGGAGCGCGCGTGGGAGCGCATCTCGAAGAGCCGCACGGCGCTGGGCCAGCTCCTGATGGACCAGTCGGTGGTGGCCGGCGTCGGCAACATCTACCGCGCCGAACTCTTGTGGCGCGCCCGCCTGCACCCGCGCCTGCCCGGCCGAGAGCTGGGGCGCGAGGCGTGGGAGGCGCTGTGGGCGGAGACGCAGCGCTGGCTTGAGGTCGGCGTCGAGGCCGGCATGATCATCACCGCGGAGGACGCCCACCCGAAGGGCCGCCGCGACCGCCGCCGCTTCAACATCTACAAGAAACTCAAGTGCCCTCGCTGCGGCGCGCCCACCACGCAATTCATGCTGGCGGCGCGCAAGGTGTATTGCTGCGAGCGCTGCGCGCCGCCGCCCGACGGCGGCTGAGCGTCACTCCGCCGGCGCATCCGCGCGCGGCCCGGTGTGCCAGGCCCAGGCGTCGCGCACGAGGGTGGCGATGTCGGAGCGCGCCGACGTCCAGCCGAGCACCTCGCGCGCCTTCGCGTTCGACGCGACCAGCGCCGGCGGGTCGCCCGCGCGGCGCGGGCCGACCACCCGGCGCAGCGGCCGGCCAGAGACCGCCTCCACGGCGTCGGCGATCTCCTTCACCGTGGTGCCCACGCCCGTGCCGAGGTTGAAGGCGCCGCCCTCGCCGCCGCCCGCCAGGTGCTCGGCCGCCAGCCGGTGCGCCTGCGCCAGGTCGGACACGTGGACGTAGTCGCGCACGCAGGTGCCGTCGCGGGTGGGAAAGTCGTCGCCGAAGATCGTGAAGGCCTGGTCGTCCAAGAGGGCGCCGCGGATGGCGAGCGGGATGACGTGCGTCTCCGGGTCGTGGCGCTCGCCCACCTCGCCCTCCGGGTCGGCGCCCGCGGCGTTGAAGTAGCGCAGGGCCGCGTAGCGCATGCCGTAGGCACAGGCGTAGTCGTGGAGCATGCGCTCCACGATCAGCTTCGACCAGCCATAGGGGTTGATGGGCAGCTGCCGGTGCGTCTCCGGCATGGGGATCTCAAGCGGCTCGCCGTAGGTGGCGGCGGTGGAGGAGAAGATGATCTTGGAGCACCCCGCCTCGCGCATGGCGGCCAGGACGTTCCACGCGCCGATGCTGTTGTTCTGGTAGTAGCGGGCCGGGTCCGCCACGCTCTCGCCCACGTAGGTCAGGGCGGCGAAGTGGGCCACCACCTCCGGCGCGGCCTCCCGCATGGCGGCGGTCAGGCGGGGGAGGTCGAGGATGTCGCCCTCCACCAGCCGGCCGAAGCGGGCGAGGTCGCGCCAGCCGCGGTGGAGGTTGTCGTACACCACCACGCGCCAGCCCGCCCGGGCGAAGGCCTTGCAGCAGTGGGAGCCGACATAGCCGGCGCCGCCGGTGACGAAGATCGTGCGCATGGCGCTCCTCCTACCCGCCGCGCGCTGGACACGGGAGGGGCGCGGCGGGTCTAAGCGCGCCCGTGCCGTCCGACGACCCACCTTCCACATCGGCCCGCGTGACCGTCTGCGTCGTGGCCTACGAGTCCGGCGCCTTCCTGCAGCCGTGCCTGGACGCCCTCGCCCGCTCCGCGTTCGCCGACTTCGACTGCGTGGTGGCCGACAACGGATCGACGGACGGGTCGGTGGCGCGGCTGCGCCTGCCCGACCGGCGGTTCCGCCTGGAGGACATGGGCGCCAACCTGGGCTTCGCCGCCGCCAATAACCGGGTGGCGCGGGCCAGCGGGGCGGAGTTCCTCGCCTGCCTCAACCCCGACGCCCAGCCCGACCGGGACTGGCTCGGCGCCCTGGTGGAGGCGGCCGGCGCGCATCCGCAGGCGGCGAGCTTCGGCTCCGTGCAGCTGCGGCTGGACGCGCCGGACGTGCTCGACGGCCTGGGCGACTGCTGGCACCTGGCCGGCGTCGCCTGGCGCGCGCGTGAGGGCCTGCCCGCGACCGACCTGCCCGGCTCCGGCCCGATCCTCGCGCCCTGCGGCGCGGCGGCCCTTTACCGCCGCCAGGTCTTCCTGGACCTCGGCGGCTTCGAGGAGCGCTTCTTCTGCTACGCGGAGGACGTGGACCTCGGCCTGCGCCTGCAGCGCGCGGGCTGGGCGTCGTGGCGGGCGGCGGGGTCGGTGATCCGCCACGCCGGATCGGGCGTCAGCGGGCGGCGCAGCGCCTTCACCCTCTACCACGGCCACCGCAACCGGGTGTGGTGCTGGGTCAAGAACACGCCCGGCCCGGCGTTCTGGGCGCTGCTGCCGCTGCACCTGATGCTGGACGCCTACCTGCTCTACGCGGCCTTCCGCCACGGCGTGGCCGGCGCGGTGCTGCGCGCCTACCGCGACGCGCTGATCGGCGTCGGCCCGTTCTGGCGCGAGCGGGCGCGGGCCGGCGGATGGGAGCGGCTGCGTCCGGTGTCCACGCTCAGCCTGCGCGCGCTCGGGCGCCGCGAGCTCGTGCCCCGTCCCGAGCCGGACACTTCGCGCTAGCCTTACCTTCACCACTCCCTGCCACCACCTCTCCGCAGGCGGAGGGCGGGGCGGTGCTGGACGGAGGAGGGACGATCGCGGGCGCAGCCCTGCGCGAGCCGCCGCTCGTGGTCGACCTCGACGGCACGCTGATCCGCTCCGACCTCCTGGTGGAGTCGTTCCTGGCGCTGCTGGGCGCGGACCCGGGAGCCGCCCTGCGCGCGCTCGGCGCGCTGCAAGGCGGCAAGGCGGCGTTCAAGGCGGCCCTGGCCGACCGGGCGGTGGTCGACGTCACCACCCTGCCCTTCGACGAGGACGTGCTGGCGCTGGTGCGCGCCGCCCGGGCGCAGGGGCGCGAGACGCACCTCGCCTCCGCCTCCGACCACCGCTACGTCGCCGCCGTCGCCGCACACCTGGGCCTGTTCGACGGGGCGGAGGGATCGGCGGGGGGCCGCAACCTCTCCGGCGAAGCCAAGGCGCAGGCGCTGGCCGCCCGCTTCGGCGAGGGCGGCTTCGACTACGTGGGCGACGCGGCGGTCGACGTGGCGGTCTGGGGGCGCGCGCGCACGGCCTATGTGGTCGCGCCCTCCGCCCGGCTGAGCCGCCGGCTGGCGCGCGCCGATCTGGCGCCTCGATCGGTGGGGCGGCGGGAGGGCGGGGTGCGGCCCTACGTCCGGGCGATGCGGCCGCACCAGTGGCTGAAGAACGCCCTGGTGTTCGCGCCGCTGCTGGCCGGCCACGCCTTCACGCCCGGCGCCTTCGCGAGCTCGGCGGCCGCCTTCGTCGCCTTCAGCCTGGTCGCCTCCAGCGTCTACCTGCTGAACGACCTGCTCGACCTTCGCAGCGACCGCGAGCACGCGCGCAAGCGCCTGCGTCCCTTCGCCAGCGGCCGCGCCTCGCCGCTGCACGGCGCCCTGCTGGCGCCCGTGCTGCTGCTGGCGGGGGCGGCCGTCGCCTTCGCCCTGCCCTGGCGGTTCGGGGCGGCGCTGGCCGGCTACTACGCCCTGACGGCGGCCTACTCGTTCGCGCTCAAGCGGGTGATGACGGTGGACGTGATCGCCCTGGCCTGCCTCTACGGCGTGCGGCTGGTGGCGGGCGGCTACGCCACGAACACGCCGCTGTCGCCCTGGCTGGAGGCTCTGGCCGTCTTCCTGTTCCTGTCGCTGGCCCTGGTGAAGCGCGCGGGCGAGCTGGCCGACCGCCTCGCCGCCGGCCGGGGCGACCCGGCCGGCCGCGGCTACCGCCTCTCCGACCTGCCGGTGGTGGTGAGCATGGCGGCGGCCAGCGGCTACCTCGCCGTGCTGGTGCTGGCGCTCTACTTCAACAGCCCGGCGGTGGAGGTCCTCTACGCCAAGCCGCACAGGCTGTGGCTGATCTGCGTGGTGGTGCTCTACTGGGTCAGCCGCATGCTGATGAAGGCGCACCGCGGCGAGATGCACGACGACCCGCTGGTGTTCGCCGTGCGCGACCGGGCGAGCCTGGTGTGCGGAGCGGTCGCCGCCGCGGCGGTGGTCGGCGCCAACCTGTGACGCCCGCATGGTGAGGGAGGTCCTCGCCGGCTGGGGCCGCTTTCCGCGCGTGGCGTGCGAGGTCGCCGACCTGCGCGAGCCGGGCGACGCCCGCGCGCGCCTGGCGGAGGAGGGCCGCAGCTGGATCGCGCGGGGCGCCGGCCGCGCTTACGGCGACGCGGCCCTCAACCCGCAGGGCGTGCTGCGCACGGGCAAGGCGGGCCGCTTCCTCAGCTTCGACCCGGCCACGGGCGAACTGGCCTGCGAGGCGGGCGTGCTCCTGGCCGACGTGGTGCGCACCTTCGCGCCGCGCGGCTGGTTCCCGCCGGTGACGCCCGGCACCAAGTTCGTGACGGTGGGCGGCATGGCCGCCTGCGACGTCCACGGCAAGAACCACCACGGCGCGGGGAGCTTCGGCTCGCACCTGCTGTGGCTGGACGTGATGCTCGCCGACGGCTCGGTCGAGCGCGCCCGGCCGGGCGACGACCTCTACGGCGCGGTGGTCGGCGGCATGGGTCTGTGCGGCGTGGTCCTGCGCCTCGCCTTCCGCCTCCTCCCCATCGGGAGCGCGCTCGTGCGCCAGGAGACGGTGGCCGCCCCCGACCTCTCCGCCGCCATGGCCGCCTTCGAGGCGCGGCGCGACGCGACCTACTCCGTCGCCTGGATCGACTGCCTCGCCGCCGGCCGCAGCCAAGGGCGCAGCCTCGCGCACTTCGGCGAGCACGCCACGGCGGCCGAGGCGCGAGCCGCACCGCCGCACCGCCCCAAGCGCGACCGCCGCGTGCCCGTCGACCTTCCAAGCTTCGCCCTGAACCCGCTCAGCGTGCGCGCCTTCAACGCCCTCTACTGGGCGCGCGGCCGGCCTGGGACGTCGCTGGTCGACCACGAGCCCTACTTCTACCCGTTGGACTCCGTGCTGGAGTGGAACCGCATCTACGGCCCGCACGGCTTCGTGCAGCACCAGTGCGTGCTGCCGCCCCAGAGCGCCGAACCCGCCCTGCGCCTGATGCTGGGCCGCATCGCCGCCCGCGGCGCAGGCTCCTTCCTGGCGGTGCTGAAGCTGATGGGCGCCTCCACGCCGGGCTGCCCCCTCTCCTTCCCCATGCCGGGCTGGACGCTGGCGCTAGACTTCAAGGCGGACGCGGCCAACTTCAGCCTGCTCACCGAACTGGACGCGGTGGTCGCCGACCACGGGGGCCGCCTCTACCTCGCCAAGGACGCCCGCGCAGGGGCATCGTCCCTGCGCGGCTACCCCGAACTCGACCGCTTCCGCACCCTTCGCGACCGCTACGACCCGCAGCGGCGCTTCCGCTCCGTCCAATCCGAAAGGCTCGGCCTGTGACCGAACTGCACGGCCCCGTCCTGATCATCGGCGCCCGCTCCGACATCGCCCGCTGTATAGCGGCCGAGTACGCCCGCGCCGGCCTGGAGCTGATCCTCGCCGCCCGCGACAGCGGCCGGCTGGAGGCCGACGCGGCCGACCTGTCGCTCCGCTCCGGCGTGGAGGCGCGGGCCGTCGAGCTGGACGTGACGGACGTCGACCCTCGCGCCTTCTTCGACAGCCTCGGCGTCACGCCCCGCACGGTGGTGTCGGTGGTGGGCCTCCTCGGCGACCAGGCGCGCGCCCAGGCCGACGCCGCCCACGCCCGTGCGCTGATGGAGACCAACTACGTCGGCCCCGCCCTGCTGCTGGCCGAGGCGGCCGAGCGCATCGCCGCGGCCGGCGGCGCGGGCGCGGTGATCGGGATCGGCTCGGTGGCGGGCGACCGGGGGCGCAAGACCAACTACGTCTACGGCTCGGCCAAGGCGGGGCTCGCCGCCTTCCTGTCGGGCCTGCGCCACCGCTTCGCCGGTTCGCAGCTGCTGGTGATGACGGTGAAGCCCGGCTTCGTGCGCACCGCCATGACCGCGGGGATGGACCTGCCCAAGCCCCTCACCGCGGACGCGGAGGAGGTGGGCCGCGCGATCGTCGCCGCCCACCGCCGCGGCCGCGAGGTGGTCTACGTCCGACCGGTGTGGCGATTGATCATGGCGATCGTCACCCACCTGCCGGAGCCCGTGTTCAAGCGCATGAAGGTCTGACCCCTGCGCGCGCGCTCAGGCTATGGCCCACTCCGGAGCCGCGATCTTCTCCAGGATCAGCTGGATCTCGTAGCCCCAGTTGGAGTGCGCCTCGGGCGGCAGGGCGTAGTCGTGGCCCTCGTCGAAATCGACGAGGCGGCGCACGCGGTAGGTGTTGGGCTTGAGCGCCGCCTCCACCTCGGCCAGGAGCCGCGCCGGCGTGTAGAAGCGTTTATGGTCGCCGTTGAAGCGGGACGGCAGGGCCGCCTTCTTTTCGTAGAGGAACTGGTGCGGCACGTGGCACACGACGTGGCCGCCGATCCTGAGCACGCGCATCCAGTCGCGCAGGGCGCCCAAGGGGTCGTCGATGTGCTCCAGCACGTGGCTGGAGAAGACCACGTCCACTGCGCCGTCGGCCCACGGCAGGGTGCGCCCGTCGTAGCCGGGGTAGTCCAGGTCCACCCCTGCGGCGTGGGGCGTCACGGGCCGCGCCTCGCCGCCCGCGCCGCGGAAGCCGATGTCCAGCACCACCGGCCGGCGCAGCAGGGCCGACATCAGCGGGTCGCGCAAGTGGTGCGGGTAGGCCTTCTGCGTCTCGCCGGTGGGCGTCCAGGCCTCCAGGCCGCCCTCGTCCACGCCGTGGGTTCCGCTCTGCGCCATGCCGCGGCTACAGCCCCAGCGGACGCGGCGCGTCAAGCGGGCGCTTGGCGCCCGCACGCCGTGCGGCCACCATGGCCCGATGACCTTCGCCTCCACAGCCGCCGCCCTGCTCCTGCTCGCCGCCGGCGAGGCCCGCGCGCAGGAGGCGGCGGTCACCGACCCGGCGCTGTCCGCCCGTCTCGCCTCCGCCGTGCTCCAGCCGAAGCCCATGGCCGCCCTGACCGTCACCTCGCCCGCCTTCCCGCCGGGCGGCGACATCCCCCTGGAGAACACGCGCTGGCGCGACAACCGCTTCCCCGGCCTCGGCTGGAGCGCCGGCCCGCCGGGCACGACGACCTACGCCGTGATCATGCAGGACCCGGACAGCCAGGTGGACGGCATGCCCATCCTGCACTGGACCACCTACGACCTCCCCGCCTCCGCCACGCGGCTGGAGCCCGGCCTGACGGGCGCGGCGCCCGGCGCGCAGCTCGGGCCCAACATCCGCGGGGCCGCCCAGCCTTACGCCGGACCGCGCACGCCCGCGGGCCCGAAGCACCACTATCACTTTCAAGTGTTCGCCCTGGACACGACGCTCGCTCCCGACCCGTCGCTCACCTATCCCCAGCTCCTCGCGGCGATGAGCGGCCACGTGGTGGCGGAGGGCGACCTGATCGGCCTCGGCCGCAAGGACCCGGACGCCCCGCCGGCGCCCCCGCCCGCGCCCGCGCCGCCCAAGCCGCAGGGCTGAACCGTCCGGGCGCGGCCTCGCCGCCCGCCGAAGACGCGTCTCGGCCATGGTGATCGTCGACGGGCCGTGCGGCCGGCGGCGTGGTAGAGGCGGCGGATGGCCCGCACGACCCTGCACTGCTGCGACACCTACGTCTCCGGTCAGCGCGGCAGGCTGGCCATAGGTGAGCACAAGGAGCTGAAGACGGCGGAGGAGGCGGTCAGGCGCGCCGAACGGCTGGCCGAGAAGGCCCCCAACGTGGGCGCCCTGGCCTACACCATAGAGGCCGACCACGAGTTCGAGGACTACGGCGAGCCCAAGGTGCTGGCGCGGTTCGGACGCACGCCGGACGAGTGAGTCACGAGCGGCCTCGCCTCAGGTGGGGTCGATCAGGCCCCGGCCGATCATGCGCAGCGCCGTCAGGCTGGGCGTGAAGAAGTAGTCGCCGCCCCGCGCCTCCACGAACGGCGCCAGCTCGCCCAGGATGAACGGCCCGCCGTGCTCGCCGGCGGGGATCACGTGCTTGGTCCCGGGCGGGTGGGCGCCGACCAGGGGGTCGCCGTCGTTGCCGGCGTTGAAGTCCAGGCCGTAGTTCAGCCACTGCTGCTGCACGAACTCGAACTGGCGGAACAGGCTGGCGCACACGGCCATCATCACGATGCCGTGCTCCCCGTCCGGCGAGCCCGCCGCGCCGTAGGGCAGGCCCCGCCGCAGGATGCGCCGCCGGTTGTTCAGCTGCGAGCCGGCCGCGCCGCCCGGCTTGGCGGGCCCGAGCGGGTCGAGGGCGTCGCGCGGGTTCATCCGCCGCACGTGCGCGCCGAGGGGGCAGCGGCCGCCGTCGGCGTCCGCGCCGTAGGTGAAGGCGTTCAGCGCGCGGGGGTCGGCGGCCGCGAGCCCCGCCTGCGCCGAGGCGGCGCGCCACTTCGCCGCCGTCGGGAACGCCTCCACCGGCAGGCCGTCGGGCCAGCGGCCGGCGATCTTGGCCATGAGCAGGGCGCGCGCCTCGGCCGGGTCGGCCAGCCCCGCCGCCGCGGCGAACCGGGGCGCGGCCGCGTCCAGCAGGGCGGCGAAGCCGCGGACGTCCTGGTGCAGCTTGCGGTAGGCGAAGAAGGTGCCGTTGCGGCTGAAGGACAGGGGCATGGCCCCGCCCGCCGTCTCCTGCGCCTCGTCGGGGTAGCCGAGCAGGAACTCGCCCGTGGCCAGGGGCGTCCAATTCCCCGCGCGGTCGACCTTGCCTCCGCCCTCGGCGCGGTCGCGGGCGGCGTGGTCGGGCAGCTGGCCGTGGAACACGGGGTCGCTGATGGCGTCGACGAAGCCGAAGTGCTCGCGGGGCGTGGGGCGCACGCCTCCGGCGCCGTCGTCCTCGTAGACCGCCGACAGCTCCTGCACGTCCGCCCCCGACGGCCCGTGCCCGGACAGCAGGACCACCCCGCCCTCCGATGCGGCCGCGAGCCTGCGCAGGCGCTCGGTGAGCGCGTCCAGCGCCGGCGCCGGGCGGCCGGCGGCGTCGGCCTGGGCGTTGAGGATCACCAGCACGTGCACGGCCTTCGCCGGGTCGTCGGCCCGCCACACCGCGTCCCACGGCCCGGCGCCCGGAGCGCGGACGTCGTCGCCCAGCATGCGGGCGCGGGCCGCCATGCCGTCGATGAACTCGTCGGGCAGGCCCCGCAGCGTGCGGACCGGCACCTCCAGCGCCAGCAGGCCGCGGAAGGTGAAGGCGACGTTCAGCGTCGCGTCCGGCCGCTCGACCACCACCTTGCCGGTGGCGACCTGCTTGGCCGAGGGCCAGCGCAGGGCGGAGGTGGTCAGCGGCCGCAGGCGCTCGACGAAGGCGCGCCCGGCCGCGGGCTCGGCCACATGGAACAGCAGCACGCGCCCCTTTGGGAAGCCGAGCTTGCCGTAGGCGGTGAGGACGTTGCCCTGGATGTCGGCGAGGTCGAGGTTCACGGCCGGGCTCCGGCGACGGGGACGACGCCGGGCGCCTGGGTCGGTCCCTCCAGGTCTTCCGGCCGCGCCTCCGCCAGGAAGGCGCGGAACGCCGCCTGCAACTCGGCGGGCTCGGCGCCCTGCTGGTCCAGCACGAAGCGGGTGAAGCGCCGCTGCACCTCCAGCGCCTTGAGCACGGTGCGCAGGTCCAGGCCAGCGACCCAGGGCGAGCTTCGCCGCGCGGCCCGGTCGACGAGGACCACGGCCCCCGCCCCGCCCAGGGCCAGGGCGGCGAGCGCGGCCAGGAGCCAGGAGGCGGCGGCCGGCAGGCCGGCGGTCAGGAGGCGCACGACCCCCAGGGC
>CAXTCO010000051.1:0-12517 GCA_964242255.1 uncultured Caulobacteraceae bacterium
GGGCCGCGCCACGGAGGCCGCCTTCCACGGCGAAGTGCGGATCGACTACGCCCCCGCCGGCCTGCGCTGGACGGTGCGCGCGCCGCTGGAGGCGGTGGCCGCGCCCGAGGGCGACTGAACGGCCTCGGCCTCCTCAGGAGGTGCAGCGGAAGCGGTAGGCCCCGTCGTCGGTCTTCGCGTCGAACTGGGCGGAGCGGCCGAACCGCGCGCAGTGCCCCACGGCCAGGGGCAGCGCCTCCACGCGCGAGCCGAAGCCGGACACCGTCACGCCGTCCGCGTCGCCGTGCACGCGGTCGCGGCCGGCCAGCCGGTCGCTGAAGCTCTCGTTCGAGGCGCATCCGCCCAGGAGGATGAGCAGCAGAAGCGCCCGCATCGCCGTCTCCGTTCAGCGGATGTTGAACCGGGCCGGGCTTCACTCGTTCCGCGGCGGTCCGCACCCGTCGTCGAAGCCTCCGCTCCGCGCGGAGGCGGGCGTCGTCGCGACCCGAGAACCCGGCCGGCCATGTCCACGCCCCAACGCCGCCTGGCCCAGGCGCAGGACGCCGAGCGGATGGCCTCGCTCGTCTCCTACGGCCGGGACCGTGAGCGCCTGCTGCGGCAGGCCGCCGAATGGCGTGCGCAGGCCGCCGAGCTGGAGGCGGGTCCCGAGCCCCTCTCCGACGCCGGTCGCGCCGGGGCCGCAGGCGACGGGAACACGGATCGGTCGTCGTGGCTCCGGCGGTGCTCGCAGGCGCTGTTCGGGCCGCGGCGCGGACGTGGCGGCTAGCCCGGCCGAGGCGCCGGCGGCCGCCGGCCGGGAGGCGGCCGACCACCCGCTGCGCATCTCCGCGCGGGGCTGGCGCCAGCTGACGTGGGCCGCGCTCACGCAAGGCATGAAGCACCGCGCGCCGTCGCAGGCGGCGGCGGCGGCCTTCTACGCCTTCCTGGCGTTCGCGCCGGCCGTGGCGGCCTTCGGCTCCGTCTACGGCCTGGTGGCCGACCCCCGCCTGCTCGAGCGGCGGCTGGACGCCTTCGCCGACGTCGCGCCCGCCGGCGTGCTGCGCCTCGTGCAGCGCGAGATGCTGCGCTTCACGGTGGGGCCGCCGCTGCGGCTGCTGCTGGCGGCCCTGAGCTTCGGCGCCTTCAGCCTGGCCAGCGCCACCTCCGCCATGCGCCAAGTGATGATCGGGCTGGCGTTGGCCTACCGCGTGGAGGACCGGCGGCCCTGGTGGATGCGCCGGCTGGTGAGCTTCCTGTTCGCCGCCGTCACCGCCGCCCTGACCCTCTCCGCCGCCGCCCTGGTGCTCAAGAGCGCCGACATGCAGGACACCGGCTTCTGGGCGGTGGTGCGGCTGGTGCTGCGCTGGACGGCGCTGTTCGCCGCCTCCCTGGCCGCCCTGTCGCTGGTCTACCGCTACGGCCCGGGGCGCCAGGTGCGGGCGCGGTGGCGCTGGGTGACGCCGGGCAGCGCGCTGGCCGCCGTCACCGGGCTGGCGACCAGCGCGGGCGTCACCGTCTACATGGCGCGCTTCTCCTCCTACGAGCGCGACTACGGCGGGCTGGGCTCGGTGCTGGCGCTGGTGGTGTGGCTTTGGACGGGGCTCCTGGTGGTGATCGCCGGGGCCGAGCTGAACCGCGCCCTGGAGGACAAGACCTCCGTCGACACCGCCGTCACCGGCCGCCGGCCGCGCCGCCCCGGCTGAGGGCGGCCGCGCGCCGCGCCTCCGCCGCGCGCCAGATCACCAGCACGGGCGCGCCGACCGCGATGTCGCGGGCGCGCTTCAGGAACGACAGGGCCACCGCCGTCTGCGGCGGCAGGCCGAACAGCGGGCCGATCAGGGCGTAGGCCGCCTCCTGCACGCCGAGGGCGCCGGGGATGGCGAAGCCGAAGCTCTTGGCCGCGTACATCAGGCTCTCCACCGTGAACACGGCGAGCAGCGGCAGGGGCGAGCCCATCAGCCGCAGCATCCACCAGCTCACCAGGCCGCTGGCGATCCATCCGAGCCCGTGCACCGCGATGCTGGCCAGCAGGCGCCCGCGGCGGGCGTAGGCGCGGTCCAGCTCCTCCTGGATGTCGGCGGCGCCCTTGACCGCGCCCGGCAGCCAGCGCTGCGCCACCGAGGCCGCCCAGCCCACGCCCCGCCGCTGCATCAGCGCGAAGCCCGCCGTGGTCACGCAGCCCGCCGCCAGGAGCGCGAGCCCGCCCCACAGCACGGCGGAGCCCGACGCGGCCTCGCCCGGCGCGGCCTCGAAGCCCGGCCGCGTCAGCCGCCAGCCCAGGCCCGCGACGCCGCCCAGGGTGTAGGCCAGCTGCGAGGCCATCTCCGTGGTGAGGTCCACCACCAGCGACGCCCAGACCACGGCGGAGGGCAGGCGCAGGGCGCGCGTCGCCACGTCCGCCCCCACCACCAGGCCGCCGAACTGCGAGAAGGGGAGCAGGTCAGACGCCGCCTCCCGCACGGCCCGCGCCCAGGCGAAACCGGGCGTGTCGGACGCCTTGGTGCCGGCCGTGACCAGCATCCACGCCGCGCCCGTGACCATGAGCACGCCCAGCCAGGAGGCGCACACGCCGACGAAGCCGAGCGCGCCCACGCCCACCACCGCCGCCAGCACGCCGCGCCAGCCCACCGCCACGGTGAGCCCCACGGTGAGGACCAGGCCGGCGGCCAGCCATGCCTGCACCGCCCACGACCGGCGCGGCGGCGGCGCGGCGGGGACGGCCTCCGTCAACGGGCCGTCCGGGATGCGGTCCGCGGCGCGGTGGACGGCGGGGTGCGGAGGCTCGGGACGGCGGACATGGCGGCTCCTACCCCGCCCGCCGTGCGCCCGGAAGCCGAGGCGCCCGCGCGGAGGGCGATCCGCGGCGCCGCGGCCACGCCTTCACGGCGCCCGCTTGACCGCATCGCCGCGGTGTGGGGGACGGAGCGCATGGCCCCGCCCCGTCCCTCAGCCGCCGCCCTCGCCCGCTGGCGCTCGCCGCGCCCGCGGCCCGCGCGGACGTGCACGAGCTCAAGGTCACCCCGCAGACGGTGACCTGCCACGTGGTGCACGCGCCGAAGTTGCGCACGCCCCGGGCGGAGACGCCGACGCGCTGGATCGTCATGGGTTTCGACGACGACCTGGCCCACGCCGCGCGCAAGGCCGTGCGCGGCGGCGTCGATTGGCTGGTCGCGCAGAAGGGCTTGACGCGCGAGGACGCCTGCCAGCTGCTGAGCGTGGCCGGCGACGTGGCCGTGACCGAGATCGTGGACCGCAACAAGACCGTGCAGGTCTCCATCCCCAAGGCGGTGTTCGCCGGCGGCCGCTGACGCCTGCGCATCGCCCCGCCGCGCGAGGCGTTCAGAGCCCGATGCCGCTTCCCGCCCTGCTGGCCCGCCTGCTCGAAGGCCTGCTCGGCGCCGGGCTGGTGGCCATGACCATCCTCGACGTCTGCGACACGGTGGTCGTGCCCGGCGTCTCGCAGGGGTGGCTGCAGGCCGCCCGGCGCGTGCAGCGGCTCAGCATGCCCCTTTGGAGGCGGCGGGCGCGGCGGCTGGACGGGGCGCCGCGCATCGACCGGGGGCTCGCGCCCTTCATCTTCATCGTCACCCTGGGGGTGTGGCTGAGCCTTCTGGTGCTCGGCTTCGGCCTGGTCGGCTTCGCCCAGCGCGAGAGCTACCGCCCGGCGATCCACACCCTGCCCGAGGCGCTGTTCACGGCGGGGTCCTCCATCGTCACCATCGGCGAGAGCGGGCGCGAGGCGACGGGCTGGGCGCGCTGGTCGGTGCTGGCTTCGGGCTTCGCCGGCCTGTCGGTGATCGCCATGGCCATCACCTACATCCTGGAGGTGCAGACCGGGCTGCAGCGGCGCGACGCGGCGGTGGTCAAGCTCTCCACCACCGCCGGCCGGCCGCCGACGGGGATCGCCGTGCTGGAGACCTATGCGGAGCTGGGCTGCTGCGCCGAGCTGGGCGACTTCTTCCGCGAGTGGCGCGACTGGTCGGCGGAGACGCTCTACACCCACGCCTCGCACCCGGTGCTGGCCTATTTCCGCTCCATCGCGTCGGAGATGGACTGGCCGCTGGCCATCGGCGCGGTGCTGGACGCGGCGTCGCTCTACGTCGCCTATGTGGAGGGGGAGGAGACGGGCGCGGCCATGTTCCTGCACCGCGACGGCGCCCGCCTCACCGCAGAGCTCGCGCGCTCGTTCCGCATGCCCGACCACGACCCCGACCCGCTGACGGAGGCGGACACCGACGCGCTGCGCCGCCGCTTGGCGGAGGCCGGCTACGCCGTGCGCCAGGGCAGGAAGGATCATGACCGCTTCGTCTCGCTGCGCCGCGACTACCACGGGCGGTTGGCGGCGCTGGCGGCGCACTTCGGCGTGGACGGCGTGTCGCTGACGACGTGAGCCGCCGTCCTCCCCTCCCCGAAGGAGGACGGGGCGGCGTCAGATGCCGCCCCCGCCGTCCATCGTCTCGGCCGGATCGTCCCACACCGGCTCCAGCCGCGGCGACAGCACCGCGTCCAGCCGCTCGGCTGCTTCGGCGGGGGTGAGCGCGGCGGCGTCCAGCGTCAGCTCGGGCGCGGCGGGGGGCTCGTAGGGCGCCGTCACGCCGGTGAACTCGGCGATCTCGCCGCGGAGCGCCTTGGCGTAGAGGCCCTTCGGATCGCGCGAGGCGCACAGCTCGACGGAGGCGTCCACGAACACCTCTACGAAGTCGTCGGGCGCGAACAGGGCGCGGGCGGCCTCGCGGTCGGCCCGCAGCGGCGAGATCAGCGACACGATCGCCACCGCTCCGCTCTCCACCAGCAGGCGCGCCGTCTCGGCCGTGCGGCGGATGTTCTCCGCGCGCTCGGCGGGGCTGAAGCCCAGGTCGCGGTTCAGGCCGTGGCGCAGGTTGTCGCCGTCGAGCACCAGGGTGCGCACGCCGCGGGCGTGCAGCCGCCGCTCAAGCGCGTCCGCCACGCTGGACTTGCCGGCGCCGGACAGGCCCGTCAGCCACACGCAGGCGCCCCGGTGGCCGCTCATCCGCTCCCGGTCGACGCGGCGCACGGACAGCTCCTGGCGGTGCACGTTGCTGGCGCGCGACAGCCCGCCCTCGATCAGCCCCGCCCCCAGGGTCGCGCCCGTGCGGCGGTCCACCAGGATGAAGCCGCCCGTGCGCCGGTTCTGCGCGTAGGGGTCGAAGGCGAGGGGCTCGGCGGCGAGCAGGTCGCAGCGGCCCACGGCGTTCAGCTCCAGGGCGGCGGCGGGCGCCTCCTCCAGCGACTCCACGTCCAGCCGGGAGCGCACGCGGGTGACGCGCACGGGCGTCGTCGCGCCGCCGAGCTTCAGCAGGTGCGAGCGGCCGGGCGTCAGCGCCTCGTCGGCCATCCAGACGATCCGCGCCGTGAAGTCGCGCGCCACGGTCGGCCGGTCGCGCGGGGCGGCGAGGAGGTCGCCGCGGGCCACGTCCACCTCCTCGGCCAGCGTCAGGGTCACCGCGTCGCCCGCGCGCGCCTCGGCCGTGTCGCCGTCCAGCCCGATCACCCGCGCCACGCTCGCGGTCCGGCCGGAGGCGGCCACCACGACGGGGTCGCCCGGCCGCACGGAGCCGGAGGCCACCGTGCCGGCGAAGCCGCGGAAGTCCAGGTCCGGCCGGTTCACGTACTGCACCGGCAGGCGGAACGGGCCGTCAGCGGCGCCGTCCTCGCCCGAGGGCGCGGTCTCCAGGGCCGACAGCAGGGTCGGGCCGTCGAACCAGGGCGCCTCGGGCGCGGCCCGGGCGAGGCCGCCGCCCGTCTTCGCCGAGACGGGCAGCGCCGTGACGTGCAGGCCCAGCGTCTCCGCCACCGGCGCGAAGGCGTCGGCGACCCTGCGGAAGGCGGCCTCGCCCCAGCCGACCAGGTCCATTTTGTTCACCGCGAGCACCACCCGGCGCACGCCCAGGAGCGCGGCGACGGCGGCGTGGCGGCGCGTCTGCGGCAGGAGGCCCTTGCGCGCGTCCACCAGCAGCACGGCCAGCTCGGCGGTGGAGGCGCCGGTGGCCATGTTGCGCGTGTACTGCTCGTGGCCCGGCGTGTCGGCGACGATGAAGGCCCGGCGCGGCGTGGAGAAGAAGCGGTAGGCCACGTCGATGGTGATGCCCTGCTCGCGCTCGGCCTCCAGCCCGTCGACCAGCAGCGACCAGTCCGGCTCGCCCTTGCCGGCGCGGGCGCTGTCGCGTCGCACCTGCTCCACCACGTCGGCGGGAACGGCGCCCGCCTCGTAGAGCAGGCGGCCGAGCAGGGTGGACTTGCCGTCGTCCACCGAGCCGCAGGTGAGCACGCGCAGCAGGTCGCGCGCAGGCGCCTCGGCTCCCGCCGGGTCGGGGGGCGGCGCGCCGCCGAAGTCGGGCGGCGTCAGAAGTAGCCCTCGCGCTTCTTGCGCTCCATGGAGGCGGTCTCGTCGGCGTCGATCAGCCGCCCCTCGCGCTCGCTCACCGGCGAGAGGCGCAGCTCCGCGATCACCGCGTCCAGGTCGGCCGCCTCGCTCTCCACAGCGGCGGAGAGCGGCCAGCAGCCCAGGGAGCGGAAGCGCACGCGGCGCGTCTCGACCGTTTCGCCGGGGCCGAGCGCCATGCGCGCGTCGTCGCGCACGATCAGCCGCCCGTCGCGCACCACCACCGGCCGCGGTGCGGCGAAGTAGAGGGGCACGACCGGGATCGCCTGCGCCCGCGTGTAGTCCCACACGTCGAGCTCGGTCCAGTTGGAGAGCGGGAAGACGCGGCAGGTCTCGCCCGGGCCGAGCCGCGTGTTCCAGTCGGACCAAAGCTCGGGCCGCTGGCGGCGCGCGTCCCAGCTGTGGCCGGGGCCGCGCACGGAGAACACGCGCTCCTTGGCGCGGCTCTTCTCCTCGTCGCGCCGGGCGCCGCCCACGGCCGCGTCGAAGCCGTGCAGGTCCAGCGCCTGCTTCAGCGCCTCCGTCTTCATCACCCGCGTGTGCTCGGCCGAGCCGGAGGCGAAGGGCGACACCCCGGCCGCCACGCCCTCCGCGTTGGTGTGCACCAGGAGGCGCGCGCCGTAGCGGCCGACGACGGCGTCGCGGTGGGCGTACATGTCCCGGAACTTCCAGCCGGTGTCGACGTGCAGCAGGGGCATGGGCGGCGCGGCGGGCGCGAACGCCTTGGCCAGCAGGTGCAGCAGCGCCCCCGAGTCCTTGCCGATCGAGTAGAGCATCACCGGCCGCTCGAACCCGGCCGCCGTCTCGCGCAGGATGTCCACAGCCTCCGCCTCCAGGCGGCGCAGGTGGGCGGAAAGCGCGGGGCGGAGCTGCAGGGCGGGAGCGGTCAAGGAGGCGGAACGTGCGGAGCCGAGCCGGCGACGGGAAAGGCTAGGTGCGCCCGGCGCGTCCCGCCTGCAAGCGCCCGAGCGTCGGCCCGTCGTCAGCTTTTCTGAGGCGCTCCGAAAGCCTCCCCGATCATGGTTCGGCAAAGCGGGAGCGCGACCTTTCAGTTTCTCTGCGGCCGGCGGGGTCGAATGTCGTTCGCGTCGGCGGGGGTGACGGGTCATGTCCGGGCCGAGTTGCACGTGTTCATGCCCGCCCTCCCTCCGGTCCCCCCGCCCCCCGCCGATGCGGCGTCCCGCGTGCGCGCGCTCGACGCGGCCTGGCGCGACGCGCCCGCCGCCGAGGTGCTGCGCCACGCCGTGCGCGAGGCGTTCCCGGGGCGGATCGCGATGCTGTCCTCCTTCGGGGCGGAGGCGGCGGTCGCCCTGCACCTGCTGTCGGAGGCGGCCCCCCAGACGCCCGTGCTGTTCCTCGACACGGGGATGCACTTCGGCCAGACGGCCGCCCACCGCGACGCCCTGGCCGCACGCCTGGGCCTCGTCGACGTGCGCGTGATCGCGCCGGCGGGCGCCGCGGCCGCCGACCCGCGCGGCGACCTGTGGCGCACCGACCCCGACGCCTGCTGCGACCTGCGCAAGGTGCGCCCCCTCGCCGCCGCCCTGCCGGGCTTCGACTGCCTGATCGGCGGCCGCAAGCGCTTCCACGGCGAGGGCCGGGCGCGCCTGCCGCTCTACGACCTCGTGGACGGGCAGGTGCGGCTGAACCTGCTGGCGGACTGGGACGCGGCGCGCCTGGAGGCCCACCGCCGCGCTCACGACCTGCCGCAGCACCCCCTCGTGGCGCAGGGTTTCCGCTCCATCGGCTGCTGGCCGTGCTCGCGCCCGGGCGAGGCGGGCGACGCCGGCGTGCGCGACGGCCGCTGGGCGGGGAGGGAGAAGACCGAGTGCGGCATCCACCTGCCGCGCCGCGCGGCCTGAGCTGCGGCGGAGGCCCGGCTCAGCGCGCCCCGCCCACCGTGTCGGCCATGGCGGCGCCGCGCGCGCCCGGCGGGCGGGGGCCGCCGACGGTGGTGTCCACGGTGGTCTGGTGCTCGATCTCGGCGTTCAGCTCGGCGCCCACCAGCACGATGATGGTGGAGTACCAGAGCCACGTCATGAAGCCGACCACCGCCCCCAGCGAGCCATAGGTCTTGTTGTAGTTGGCGAAGTTCGAGACGTACCAGGAGAACAGCAGCGACGCCGCCAGCCACAGCACCGCCGCCAGCATCCCCCCCGGCGTGATCCACCGCCACCGCGGCTGCGCCCGGCTGGGGCCGAAGCGGTAGACCACCGACAGCCCCAGGGCGAGCACGGCCAGCAGCACGGGCCAGCGCAGGGCGGCGATCCACGCGCCGCCCGCGTCCACGTGCAGGAAGGCGAGCGCCGCCGGCGCCACCACCACCGCGCCGATCGCCGTGAGGGCGAACACGATGCCGCCCAGGGTGAAGGCCAGGGTGAGCAGCGTCAGGCGCAGGTAGCTGCGCGTCTCCTTCTCCTCGTAGGCGACGTTCAGGCCGTTGAAGAGCGCGCGCACCGCGCCGTTGCCGCTCCACAGGGACAGCAGCAGCGACACGCCGAAGGCCGCGCCCAGCTTGCCGCTCCCGCTGGAGGCGATGCGCGTCAGCTCGCCGCCGAAGAAGGTCAGCACGCCCCCCGGCACGAAGCCGGAAACCAGGCTCAGCTGCTTGCCCACGTCGTGTCGGTCGAAGAACAGGCCGTAGAGCGAGACGAAGGCCGCCAGGGCGGGGAACACGGCCAGCAGCGTGAAGAAGGTCACGCCGCCGGCGGTGGCCATGATCTGGTCGTTGTTGAAGTTGGTCCAGGTGCGGCTGAGGATGTCGCGCCAGCCGCGGGCGGGGATGGCCAGGGGATGGGGGGCGCGCCGGCCGCGGTCGGGCTCGGCCGCGGCCACGGCCTCCGCGACCGCCGCATGGGTCCGCGAGCCCGAGGCCCCGGCCAGGATCAGCCCCGCGGCGAGGAAGAAGCCCAGCGCCTCCGCCGCGCCCAGCGGGGAGGCGCCCCGGCGCTTCGCCGCCTTCACGCGCCGTGGGGGCTTGGCCGCCTTCGCGACGGCCTTTCCGCCGCCGGACCAGGGCGCGGCCTTGGAGTGCGCCGCGGCGGCCGGTTTCCGGGAGCGCTTGGAAGTCGGCGTCGAGCCGCGCACCGCGACCGCGCCGCGGCGCGCACCCTCGGCCAGCGAGCGCGCGGCGAAGCGGGCGAGACGGCGCAGCGGCATGGGCGGGATCGGTCCTGAAGGCGGGCGCGGGCCACGCCCGCCACGCTTAAGGCGGGACGGCGCGGGGCCGTTCCCGTTTGGCGGTTGCCGCGGCCCCGGCGCTCGCGCACATGGCGGCGCGTCGATGAGCGACCCTCCCATCCCGACCGGCCGCCTGCAGGCCATCCGCCGCCATCCCGTGAAGGGCTTCACGCCCGAGCGGCTGGACGCGGTCGCCCTGGAGGCGGGGCGCCCCTTTCCGTGCGACCGCCTGTTCGCCGTGGAGAACGGGCCGTCCGGCTTCGACCCGTCCGCCCCGGCGCACCTGCCCAAGTCGCGCTTCACCGTTCTGGCCCAGATCGCCGCCGTGGCGCGCGCCCGCACCGCCTACGACGAGGCGACGGGCGTGCTGACGGCGGAGGCGGAGGGGCGCGAGCCCTTCCTCGGCCGCCTGACGGAGCCGGGCGGGCGCGCCGCCTTCGCCCGCTGGCTGTCCGGCTTCCTCGCCGCCGCCGAGCCCGACGCCGTGCGCGGCCCCCTGCGGGTGGTGGACGCGCCGGGCCACAGCTTCACCGACGATCCGCGCGGCCAGGTGAGCCTGCTCAACCTCGCCACCGTGCGCGAATTGGGCGAGCGGCTGGGCGTGCGGCTCGACCCCGAGCGCTTCCGCTGCAACCTGCACGTGGAGGGCTGGCCGCCCTGGGCGGAGATGGAGCCGGCGCAGGGCGTCCCGTTCGCCGTGGGCGGCGCGCGGCTGCGCATGCTCAAGCCCATCCGCCGTTGCGCGGCCACCCACGTGGACCCGGCGACCGGCGTGCGCGACCTGGACCTCGTCTCCGCGTTGCGCACCGGTTACGGCCACATGTTCTGCGGCGTCTACCTGACGGTGGAGCGCGGCGGGCGGCTGGCGCAGGGCGACCCGGTCGCCATCGGCGGGGAAGACGCATGACCACTCTCGTCCAGGCGTGGACCGCCGCCCGCGACCGGCTCAAGGCGGCCAAGGTCGACAGCCCGGTGATCGACGCGCGCCTGCTGGTGGAGGCCGCCACGGGCGCCTCGCGCACCGACATCGTCACCGACCCCCACCGCGAGGTCACGCCCGAGGCGCAGGCGACGCTCGACGACTACCTGGAGCGGCGAGGCCGCCGCGAGCCCGTCAGCCGCATCCTGGGCCGCAAGGGGTTCTGGAAGATCATGCTGGAGGTCACGCCCCACGTGCTCTCGCCCCGGCCGGAGACGGAGACGGTGGTGCAGGAGGCGCTGGCGCATTTCGACGCGCACCGCCGCTTCGACGTGCTGGACCTGGGCGTCGGCTCCGGCGCCATCCTCTTGGCCATCCTGGCCGAGCGGCCCCTCGCCCGGGGCCTCGGGACCGACGTGTCGGACGAGGCCCTGGCCGTGGCGCGCGACAACGCCGCGCGCCTGGGGCTGGAGGACCGCATGGCGCTGATGCGCGGCGACTGGACGGAGGGCCTGGGCGACGCGGCCTTCGACCTCGTGGTCTCCAACCCGCCCTACATCCCGCAGGGCGACATCGCCGGCCTCGACCCCGAGGTGCGCGAGCACGACCCCCACCTGGCCCTGAACGGCGGGGCCGACGGGCTGGACCCCTACCGCCGCCTCGCGCCCGAGGTGATGCGCGTGCTGCGGCCGGGCGGGCGCTTCCTGCTGGAGATCGGGCACGACCAGTCCGCCGAGGTGGAGGCGCTGGTGCGGGCGGCGGGGGCGCAGGAGGTCCGCACGGTCAAGGACCTGTCCGACAGGCCCCGCGTGGTCGCCGGCGCGAGAAAACCCTTGGAGAACGGCGCCTAGCCCGCTACATCCGCCCCGTTCCACCGGCCGCGCGACGCGGCGGGGGGTGCGGCAGAGCGGCGAGCTTCGCACGCGGGCCGAATCCGGGGACGCTGACACAGCGGCGACAAGCTTGAACGCGGGACCGGCCTCCCGGCCCGACGAGCCCACCGAAACTCGAGCTCGAGCCGCGCACACCCAAGGACCAGCCGCCCGCCGTCGCTTCACGGTGCGGGGTGCGGCGCTCACGGCGCAGAACCGATGCGGGATTTCAAGGGCATGAAGCGGCAGCGCGGGCGCAACCGCGGCGGCGGCCAGGGCCAGGGCGGCGGCGGGGGCGGCAAGCCCCAGCACAACATCAACCGCGCCTTCGACAGCCAAGGGCCGGACAACATCCGCGTGCGCGGCAACGCCCAGACCGTCTACGAGAAATACCAGGGGCTGGCGCGTGACGCGACGCTGGCGGGCGACCGGGTGCTGGCCGAGAACCACCTGCAGCACGCCGAGCACTACTTCCGCACCCTGCGCGCCATCCAGCCGAACCGGGCCGCGAGCGAGATCGTCAGCCGCGACAGCCTCTCCTCGGGCTACGACATCGACTTCGAGGACGAGGCGGTGGAGACCGCCATGGAGGAGGCCGACGCCCAGGCCGCCGCCCGCGCCGCCGACGCCGCGACCCGCACCGTGGAGGCGCCCGCCGAGGGCGAGGCCGCGCCCGCCGGCGGCGAGGGCCAGGCGCCCCGCTTCGACCGCGACCGCAACGGCGGTGGCGAGCGCCGCGAGTGGCGCGACCGCCCGGAGCGGACCGACCGTCCGCAGGGCGAGTTCCGCGACCGGAACGACCGGGGCGGCGAGTTCCGCGGCGACCGCCAGGATCGGCCGCAGGCCGCAGACCGCCCCGGTCAGGATCGCCAGGGCCCGGGCCAGGGCGGCGGCCAGGGCCAGGGCGAGTGGCGCGACCGCGGCGACCGTCCGCGCTTCCGCGACCGGCCGGACCGTCAGGGATGGGACCGCCAGGGCGCGGATCGCCAGGCGGCTCCCGAGCGCCAAGGTGAGCGCCAGGGCGAGGACCGCCCGCGCGAGCGCGCCGAGGGCGGCGAGCGCCCGCCTCGCGAGGACCGCCCCTTCGAGGCGCGCCGCGACCGTTGGCGCGACCGCGACGAGCGGCGTCCCGACACCCGCGACGGCGAGGCGGCGGCCGCGGAG
>CAXTCO010000052.1:0-12426 GCA_964242255.1 uncultured Caulobacteraceae bacterium
GACCTGCACGACCTGCACGACCTGCACGACCTGCACGACCTGCACGACCTGCACCCGGCGCCCCGCCGCAGCCTTGACACCTGCGCAACCCGCCCGCTCCTGACCCGCCATGCACCGCCGCCAGCTCCTTCGCGCCTCCGCCGGCCTGGGCCTCGCCGCGCCGGGGTTCCTGGGGCTCGACGGCTGCGCCACCGCGTCCGGGACGGCCCTCGGCGCCGCGCCCGTGGACCTGGACGCCCCGCCTCCGCTCGCGCCGATCCGCGCCCAGCGCGAGCGGGTGTTCGACGTCACCGTCTGCCTGCGCCCGTTCCGCGAGGCCGGCCCGCGCATCGAGGCGGAGCAGGTCGGCGGCGCGCGCGTGGTCCACTGCTACGGCCACGGCGGCGGCGGCTGGTCCCTGTCGTGGGGCTCGGCCGCGCAGGTGCTGCCTCTGGCGCTCGACGGCGGCGGGCGCGAGGTGGCCGTGGTCGGCTGCGGCGCCCTCGGGCTCACCACGGCCGTGCTGCTGCAGGAGGCGGGCGCGCGGGTGACGATCTACGCCCGCGACCTGCTGCCCCAGGCGCGCTCGGCCCGCGCCACGGGCAGCTGGACGCCCGACAGCCGCATCGCCCGCGTCGGCCCCGCCGGCCCGGCCTTCGCCGCGCGTTGGGAGACCATGGCGCGCTTCAGCTACCACCGGTTCCGCCAGTATCTCGGCCTGCCCGGCGACCCGGTGGAATGGCGCGACCAGTACACCCTGCGCGACGAGGCGCCCGACGCCCGCGGCCCCGGCGCGCCCGGCGACGGCCCGCCCGGCCCGCGCGACTTCGCCGCCTACATGGGCCGCATCGCCGACCTGATGCCCCACGGCCGCGACCTGGCGCCGGGCTCGACGCCCTTCCCGACGCGCTACGTGCGGCGCTCCACCAACATGACCTTCAACGTCGCCGACTACGGCCACACGCTGATGGGCGACTTCCGCGCCGCCGGCGGCCGCTTGGAGCGGCGCGAGTTCAACACCCTGGCCGAGCTCGCGGCCCTGCCGGAGCGGGTGGTGGTGAACTGCCCGGGCTACGGCGCCCGGGCGCTGTGCCGCGACGAGTCGGTGATCCCCGTGCGCGGCCAGATCACCTGGCTCGCTCCCCAGCCGGACGTGCGCTACGGCCTCTCCTACGGGGGCGTGAGCGCGCTGGGCCGCCGCGACGGGATCGTGCTGCAGGACCTGTCGGGCGGCGACGAGAAAGGCGTCGGCGACGACCGGGAGGCGGCCGACCCCGCCGAGACCGCCCGCGTGGTGGACGTGATCGCCGGCCTCTACGCCCGCCCCTGGCCGAAGCGCCGGCTCAGCGCAGGCTGAGGCTGGCGAAGCCGAGGTGCGTGCCCGCGTCCACCAGCAGGGTCTCGCCCGTGACGTGGCGCGACAGGGGCGAGCCCAGGAACAGGGTGGAGTCCGCCACGTCCTGCGCCGTGGAGGCCGCCTTGAGCGGAGACGTGGCCGCCGCGCCCTCGCGCAGCCGGCGGTCGAACTCGGCCCCCGCCTTCAGGTGCCAGGGCGTGTCGATGTAGCCCGGGCAGACGGCGTTGACGCGGATCTTGGGCGCCAGCGCCCGCGCCAAGCTCAGGGTCAGGGTGTTCAGCGCGCCCTTGCTGGCGGCGTAGGCCACCGAGGAGCCGATGCCCGTGACGCCCGCGATGGAGGAGGTGTTCACCACCGCCGCCGGCCCCAGCTCCGCCGAGCGCTCCGCCTCCAGCAGCGGCCGCGCCGCCTTGACCATGCGCCAGGCGCCGACGACGTTGACGTCGTAGAGGCGCAGGAAGTCCTCGCCGGAGAGGGCGTCCAGGTCGGAGTGCTTGGGTGCGAAGGCGGTCATGCCGGCGTTGTTGAACACGGCGTCGAGGCGGCCGAAGCGCTCGGCGGCCGCGACGATGCGCGCGCAGTCGTCGTCCCGGGCCACGTCGCCTTGCACCACCACGGCCTCGGCCCCCGCCTCGCGCACGGACGCGGCCGTCTCCTGCGCCTCAGCTTCGCTGCGGGCGTAGTTCACCACCACCGCCGAGGCGCCGCGCTCGGCCGCGCCGACGGCCAGGGCGCGGCCGAGGCCGGACGAGGCGCCCGTCACCAGCACCACCGCGCCCTCGAAGTCCTTCACCAGCATCGCGACCTCCCGTCCGAGGCCGGCGTCGTTGCGCAAACGGGGCCGCGCGTCCAGCTAGGGCCGATGACGACCGACATCTCCGCCTTGACCCAGCTCGGCCGCACCGCACCCGCGCCGAAGAGCCCCGGCGAGGCCGTGCTGGAGCGCGTGCCCAACCCGCAGGCCGACGTGCTCTACCTCGCCCGCTTCACCGCGCCGGAGTTCACCTCGCTATGCCCGGTGACGGGCCAGCCCGACTTCGCCCACCTCGTCATCGACTACGCGCCGGGCGACTGGCTGGTGGAGTCCAAGTCGCTGAAGCTCTACCTGACCAGCTTCCGCGACCACGGGTCGTTCCACGAGGATTGCACGGTCACCATCGGCCGCCGCATCGTGGAGACGGCCGCCCCGCGCTGGCTGCGCATCGGCGGCTACTGGTACCCGCGCGGCGGCATCCCCATCGACGTCTTCTGGCAGACGGGCCCTGCGCCCGACGGCCTGTGGCTCCCCGACCATGGCGTCTCACCCTACCGCGGCCGGGGGTGAGCGAGGGTGGGGTCGGGCGGCGGCGGCGGCGGGCATGCATGGCCCGCCGCCGCAAAGGTGAGTTCAGACGGCATCTGGTGCGTGCTGTAGCAGAAACGATAGCCATGCGCCGCACCGTAGAGCTTCACCAATGGCCCCGTGACGAACATCGGCACAACTGCAATAATGAGACTCGTGTAGAAGATGATCCACTCCGCCGCCTGAGGCAACCTGTTGCCGCGAGCCAGGGCGATCCAAAGCGCAATCAGGAAGCCCCAGAATGCTGACAGGCACGTGAACGCGATACACCAAGCCGACACCGTAATCTGCGACCTCGACCCCCCAAAGCTTCTCAGATCGAATATACCGTAGACGGCCGCTCCGGTGAACAGCAGACATACACCGACAAAACCCAAAACCGCCGGCTCCTGACCTGTGACGCCCTGCTTGACGAACCTGCGAGTCGTCAGAAAGCCCATCGAGCTTGCCCAGCAGTAAGATTGTGAGCGATCATCTTTTCCACTGAGGAAAAGTAGAGATCTACTTTGTAGGCAGCCACTTTGACGTCCGTAGCGGCCCTGTGTTCCAACATACGCATCTGCTGGCTGGCTTGACCGAACCTCAGCGCGGCTGATTTTTCAATGGCTGCAACCTTCTGTTTCGTTTCTTGCTCAAAAGCCATCATGCGGGCTCTCGCCTGTTCGGTCAGCTTCAGTCGATTGTCTATGCTTGTAAGTAACAGCCCGACCCCGGCGCCCACGACGACAACGACCACAAAGGTGATGACGACCGGTGCGCCCAGTGTCGCCGCCACGAAGACTCCGGCAGCCGCGCCGACATAGGCCGCCGCCGCCGCTTGAAGCACGTGGCTGGCGATGTTCACGCCTAGCCTAGCCAAGGAGAAATGGTCTTGAGTAACCTCATCCAGAACATCTATGACTACGAAAGCCACGATAGCGATCTTGGTCGCCTTCGCAGCGTCCTTTAAGATGTCCTCGGTTCCTACCACAAAACATCGGACCTTGGGTTCTCAAGCAGGTATCTAGTGCCAGAGAGACGTGGGCGCAGGCCCGAAGGTCCTTTGAAGATGATGACTTTCTTGCCATTCTTAGCCAGCTTGAGATAGGCGTCACCTGTGACGCCAAGCAGCCGGATTTACTTTACAACGCTGACGGTCGACTTGGTAAAGAGAGATAACGCCACGACATCTGTATCGAAGGATTTCGTAAGATGCTCATTGGCCTCCACCCCTCCGCGAACGAACTCTCGTGTGTGCTCGCCCACTTCCCTGCCGGCGCTCGAAACCGCAGCCAACAGTTCGTGCGCATCCCACACGTAGAGCTCGTGGGTGTTGTGCGGCGCGATCACGTTCGGCATGCTCAACTCTGGCTAAGCTTGCTAGCTACACCAAGCCGATCCCTGAACAAAGGGCGGCGGTCCAGACCTCGGCCGTTTGCGAAAGCGGCCGCCCCTTTCGGGACGGCCGCTCCGTCGTTCAGCTTGTCGCCTGGATCACTGGGCGGCGGCGTTGCCGCCGAGACCCGCCGTGTCGACCTTCACGCCCGGCCCCATGGTGGAGCTCAGCGCGATCTTCTTCACGTAGGTGCCCTTGGCGCCCGACGGCTTGGCGCGCGTCAGGGCCTCGATCATGGCGCGGACGTTGGCCACGAGCGCCGCGTCGTCGAAGGAGGCCTTGCCGACGCCGGCGTGGACGATGCCCGCCTTCTCGACGCGGAACTCCACGGCGCCGCCCTTGGCGTCCTTGACCGCCTGGCCGACGTTCATGGTCACGGTGCCGACCTTGGGGTTCGGCATCAGGCCGCGCGGGCCCAGCACCTTACCCAGGCGGCCCACGAGGGCCATCATGTCCGGCGTCGCGATCACGCGGTCGAAGTCCATGAAGCCTTCCTGGACGCGGGTGACCAGGTCCTCGGCGCCCACGGTCTCGGCGCCGGCGGCGGTGGCCTCGTCGGCCTTGGGGCCGCGGGCGAACACGGCCACGCGGACGTCCTTGCCGGTGCCGGAGGGAAGGTTGACCACGCCGCGGACCTGCTGGTCGGCGTGGCGCGGGTCGACGCCCAGGTTGACGGAGATCTCGACGCTCTCGTCGAACTTGGCCTTGGCGTTCGCCTTCACGGCGGCCACGGCCTCCTCGATGGAGTGGGTCTTGTTGCGGTCGCCGGTGAAGGCCTGCTGGCGCTTGGTCAGCTTGGGTTCGGTCTTCGTCGCCATGATCAGCCCACCACTTCCAGACCCATCGCCCGCGCGCTGCCCTCGATGATGCGGGCGGCGGCCTCGATGTCGTTCGCGTTCAGGTCCTTCATCTTCTTCTCGGCGATCTCGCGCAGCTGGTCGCGCGTGATCTTGCCGACCGTCTCCTTGCCGGTGTTCTTGGCGCCCGACGTCAGCTTGGTGGCCTGCTTGAGGAAGTAGGTCGCCGGCGGCGTCTTGGTGACGAAGGTGAACGACTTGTCCTGGAACACGGTGATGACGGTGGGCAGGGGCGTGCCCTTTTCCATCTCGGCCGTGCGCGCGTTGAACTCCTTGCAGAAGCCCATGATGTTGACGCCGCGCTGGCCCAGGGCGGGCCCGATGGGCGGCGAGGGCGTGGCGCTGCCGGCCTTCACCTGCAGCTTAATGTAGCCCAAGATCTTCTTGGCCATCTCTGTCTCCGTTCAAGCGACGCCGTGTCTCAGGCGCCTATGCGGCCGTGGTGCGGGCAGCCCCTCCCACGGGTTTGGTCCCCCGCCGGAGCGAGGGAGGCGGCTTGTATCAGCAGACGGTGACGGGAGCAATACAGCCGTCGCCTACGGCGCAGATGAGGTCACCGAGGAACAATGCCGTAGGAGATCGCCACGATGCCCAAGCTAACGAATGTAAGGACCACTCCAGACAGCCAAATAGAGGCTAGCCTGCCTTGAGGGTAACGTTTCCGGTATTCACTTATGACCCTGGACACCCTGATTGGACCGAACCCGAAGAAGGTGCCCATGCCCACCTTCGCAGTCATGGTCAGTAGCGCATAGCTGGCCGTCGACGCCGATAAAGTGGCGAGGATGAGAGACACCAGCGCCACTAGGTCAAGCCAGCGCATAAGCGCTACGCCGTGATCTTCTCCACCTGCGAGTATTCGAGCTCCACCGGCGTGGCGCGGCCGAAAATGCTGACCGACACGCGCAGGCGCTCGCGGTCCTCGTCCACGCTCTCCACCGAGCCTTCGAAGCTGGCGAACGGGCCGTCGGTGACGCGCACCTTCTCGCCGTTGTCGAAGCGGATGGTGGACTTCGGGCGCTCCACGCTCTCCTCGATGGCGCCGATGATGCGGGCCACCTCGCGCTCGGAGACGGGCATGGGCTTGGAGCCGGAGCCCAGGAAGCCCGTCACCTTGGGCGTGTTCTTGATGAGGTGGTAGGCCTCGTCCGTCAGGTCCATCTTCACCAGCACGTAGCCGGGGAAGAACTTCCGCTCCGAGTTGATCTTGCGGCCGCGGCGGATCTCCACGACGTCCTCGGTCGGCACCAGGATCTCGCTGAAGCGCTCCTCCAGCCCGTGCTGGCGCGCGCCGTCGCGGATCGCCTCCGCCACCTTCTTCTCGAAGTTGGAGTAGGCGTGGACGATGTACCACTTGTGGTGCGGGTTGCTGGCCTTGGGTTCGGCGGCCTGCATGGCGTCGGCGAGCGACATCGAATTCTCCTTACGTCGCCAGCTTCAGGATCTGCTGCAGCAGGAACGAGAGCGCGCCGTCCGCCACCAGGAAGAACACGGCGGTGACCGTGACCATGATGAAGACCATCACCGAAGTGATCCAGGTCTCCTTCCAGGACGGCCAGGTGATCTTGCGCGTCTCCTGACGCACCTCCGTCGCGAACTGGGCGGGGCTGACGCGCGGCTTGGGCGGGGGCGGCGGCGAGGCGGCGGCCCCGCCCACCGCGACCGGCTTGGCGGCGGGCGCGGACGGGCGCGCGGGGCGCCGCTGGGCGGTCCTCGAACTCACCTGGTCTCTGGCCATCGGTCCGTCACGTCTCGAAACTTACGACCCCCGGCCCGGCATTTGGGGCCGGGTCGGATGTCAGGAAATGGCAGGAGTGGAGGGACTCGAACCCACGGCCCTCGGTTTTGGAGACCGATGCTCTACCAGCTGAGCTACACTCCTCCGGCGCGGCGGCCCGCGGCCCCCCTCCTTTCCTAAGGAGAAGCGGAGCTGAAGCGGAGCGTCGTGTCGTGGAACCCGCGCTAGTGCCCCATGCGGGCGCGGGAGGCAAGCTTCACAGCGCTGCGGCGTGCTCCACCGCCAGCGCCAAGTCCAGCGCGCGGGCGCCCGCCCGGCCGTCGGCGACCGGAGCTCGCTGCCCACGCGCGGCGGCGACGAAGGCGGCGACGCTGGCGCCGACGGGGTCGCGCGCGCCCGCGTCGGCGGCGAACAGCGCGTTCAGCGGCGCGGCCGAGGCGTTGGCGAAGGCGGGCTGGAGGAAGTCGACGCGCACCGCGCCCGAGGGCAGGTCCAGCGCCATGGTGCGTTCGCGGGCGGGGGCCTGGCGGTCGGCGGCGAAGGCGGCGGTCAGGCCCGTGTCGAAGGTGATCTCCGCCTCCACCCGGTCGAAGCCGCCCTGCGCCTCCACCGCCACGGGCTCGCCGCCCGCGAGCAGGAGCGCGAGGTCCAGGTCGTGGATCATGAGGTCGAGCACGCAGGAGACGTCGCGGTTGCGCGCGTTGGGCGTGCCGCGCCGCACGCTCTCCACGCGCAGCGGCCGCTCGGTCAGGGCGAGCAGGCCCATGGCGCGGAACACCACCCGCTCCTGATGGCCGCAGGCGAGCACGCGGCCGGCCCGGGCGGCGGCGGCGGTCAGGGCGTCGGCCTCGTCCAGCGTCACCGCGAGAGGCTTCTCCACGTAGACGTGCGCGCCCGCCCCGAGCGCGGCGGCGGCGAGGGCCGCATGGGCCGCGCCGGGGGCCGCCACCGTCACGAGGTCGAGGCCGTCGAGGAAGGCGGCGAGGTCGTCCGTCCCCTCCGCGCCCCCGGGGCCGGCGACGTCGGCGGCCAGGGCGCGGGCGCGGTCGAGGTGGGGGTCGTAGACGCGGCGCAGGCGCACGCCGTCCGCGCCGGCGTACTTGCGCGCGTGCACAGCGCCGAAGGCGCCGGCGCCCGCCACCCCCGCCGAAAGCTCGGCCATACGCTCGGTTCCATCCGTGGAGGAGATCGGCGTGCTACGGGGCGGCGCGCCGGACCACAACCTCCCCGCGGAGCGCAAGCCGCCTGCGCCGCCGTGCTGGCGACGCGCCTGCGCCTCGGCTAAAGCGCCCCCCGCCTCCCGACCGCCCGAGAGTTCACGCGTGGCCCGCCTGTTCAACGCCTACGTCATGGTGGACTGGTCCGCCGCGCAGACGCCCAAGACGGGCAAGGACTCGATCTGGATCGGCGTGTCCAAGCGCGACATCCGCTTCCGCCCGATCTTCGAGGCGCACAATCCCCCCACCCGCCAGGCGGCCGAGGCGCTGCTGCGCGAGGTGCTGGCCGACCTGCGCCGGCGGCAGGACAGGGCGCTGGTCGGCTTCGACTTCCCCCTGGGCTACCCCCGCGGCACGGCGCAGGCGCTGACGCTGAAGACGTCGGACGACGTCACGCCGCAGCGGGCCATGTGGAGCTGGCTGGGCGCCCACGCGGTGGACAAGGCGGACAACACCAACAACCGCTTCTCCCTGGCGGCGCGCATGAACCGGCTGATGACCGGCGAGGCCCGGCCGTTCTGGGGCGCGCCCGCCCGCGACACCCAGCGGTGGCTGTCCGCCACCAAGCCCGCGGCGGACGCCGACGGCGGCCTCCCGCCTCTGCGCCTGACGGAGCGGCGCACCCAGGGCCGCGGCAAGGCGGGGGCGAAGAGCGTGTGGCAGCTGATGGGCGCGGGCTCCGTCGGCGGCCAGGCGATCACCGGCGTGCCGGCGGTGAAGCGCCTCGTCGACGAGCTGGGCGGCCGCGCCCTGGTCTGGCCCTTCGACGCCGGCTGGCGTGCGCCGACGCCCGCCGACCTGGACGGCAAGGAGGCGGTGGTGGTCGAAATCTACCCCGCCCTGGTCCCGGTGAAGCCCGAGCCCGGAGAGGTGGCCGACCGCGCCCAGGTCCGCACCCTGTGCGAGCACTGGGCCGAGCTGGACGCCGCGGGCCGGCTCGCCGCCGCCTTCGCCGCGCCCAAGGACGCCGACGAGGAGACGATCGGCGCGGTGGAGCGCGAGGAAGGATGGATCCTGGGCGTCTGAGCCGCCTGCGCGCGCCCAGGCGCACGCTGCGAGGGGCTCAGGAGCGGTCGCGCCAAGTCAGCCAGGCGAAGCGCAGCCCCAGGGCGCCCGCCGCCGCGAAGCTGGCGGCGATCACCGCCTCCACGCATCCCGCCAGGCCCTGTCCGCCCGGATGCGCCAACCACCAGCCGAGCGGGAGCATGCCCAGGCCGTAGCAGGCCACGTGGATGATCGTGGGCGTCAGCACGTCGGCGCGCGCCCTCAGCGCCTGGGCGAGCACCGCCTGCAGGGCGTCCGGCGCGAAGAACGGGACCGCCAGCGCCAGGGAGGCGGCCGCCAGCGCCGCCAGCCGCGGATCGGTCGCATAGGCGCCGGCCACAGCCGTCGCGCCGACCCACGTCGCGACGGCGACGATCAGCGCCGCCCCCAACGCGGCCGCGCAGCCCGCCTCCGTCGCGCGCGTGACCCCCGGGCGGTCGTCCGCGCCATAGGCCGCCCCCACGAGCACCGCCGTCGCCCCCGCCACCCCGAGGGGGATCATGAAGACCACGGCCGAGACGTTCAGCAGGATCGCCCAGGCCGCCACCTCCGTCGCGCCCAGCCAGCCGGCCACCACGTTCATGCCTGCGAAGGCGCCCGCCTCCACCAGGTAGGAGGCGCCGGCGCCGTAGCCGACCCGCCGCTGGTCCCGCGCCGCCTCCGGCTCGCGGGGCGGGCGGGCGAAGACGCCCAGGGCGCGGGCGTCGGGCATGCGCCACACGTGGACGGCCAGCCAGGCGCCGTAGAGGGTGCGCGCGCCCAGCGCCGCCCAGCCCGCCCCCACCGCCCCCAGGGCGGGCAGACCCCACGTCCCCGGAACGAGGAGCAGGTTCAGGAGGAGGTTGAGCAGGTTGGCCGCCCAGATGGCGCGCAGGCCCGGCGCGGGGCGGCCCAGGCCCTCCAGCCATAGGCTGAAGGCCACGCCGGCGAGGTAGGGCGTCAGCGACAGGGCGAACACCTGCATCGCCCGGCCCGAGCCGTGCGCCAGATCCGGCGCGAGCCGCAGGGCCAGCATCAGCCGGTCGCCTCCCAGGACGAGCAGGGCCGTGCAGACGGCGCCGATCGCCGCGGCGTAGGCCAGCCCGCGCCGCAGCACGGCGCCCGCCAGCTCCGGCCGGCCCTCGCCGACGCGCCGGGCGGCGACCACCTGCACGCCCATCAAGAGCCCGACGCCGCCCGTCAGCACGACCGTGGTCGGCGCCCAGCCGAGCGCGTGGAAGCCCAGTTCGCGCGCGGAGAAGCGGCCCACCACGACGGCGTCCACCAGCCCCATGACCTGGACGCCCAGCCGCGCGGCGACGATCGGCCACGCGAGCGCCGTCAGGCGACGGAAGACGGCGGCGAACCCCGCGTCCGGGGCCGAACTCGAGGGGGACGCGGCGGCCAAGGAGTCGGCCCTCCGCCGGTTGCCCGCGAGGGTCTAGAGCGTCGCGGGCGCAGGGGGAACCCGCCCCGCCCCACCGCCGCGCCCGGCCCGGCCGTGCAAGCGCCGCGTTCCGGCGCCATATCGCGCGCGTGAGCCCCGTCGCGCAGCTGCCGCTGGACCTGAAGAGCCCTCCCTCCCTGCGCCGCGCCGATCTCGTGGTGGGGGCCGCCAACGCGGAGGCGGTCGCGCGCGTGGAGGGCTGGCGCGGCTGGCCGGGCGCGGCCCTGGTGCTGACCGGGCCGGCGGGCGTGGGAAAATCGCACCTGGCCTCCGTCTGGGCGGAGGAGGCCGGAGCCGTGCGCCTGCGCCCGGACCTCCCCTCGGCCGGCTTCCCGCCGCCGGGCGGGCCGGCGCTGGTGGAGGACGCGGACCGCGGAGCCCGGGACGACACCCTGTTCCACCTGATCGACCGCGCGGGGCGCGGCGAAGGCGCGGTGCTTATGACGGCGCGCGCGCCTCCGGCGGCCTGGCCCTGCTCCCTGCCCGACCTTCGCTCGCGGCTGAACGCGCTGGCGGTCGCCGCGGTCGGGGAGCCGGACGAGGCGCAGTTCGAGGCGCTGCTGCGCAAGCTGTTCCGCGAGCGGCAGGCCCGCCCCTCGCCCGACCTGTTGCGGTGGCTCGCGCGCCGGACGGAGCGGTCGGCGGCGGCGGCGCGCGAGGTGGTGGCGCGGCTGGACGACGCCTCCGTCCACGGCCGCATCGGCCTGGGCCTGGCGCGCGCCGTGCTGGGCGCGGAGGCGGGCGAGGACGCGCCCGACGCGTCGTGATTGCCGTCGTCACACCCCTGCGCGAGGATGGCGTCATGGACGACGCCCCCGCCCCCCTGGAGCCCGTGGCCGCCGCGGCTCCGCTCCCCGCGGCGGAACCCGCGCTCGCGCCCGTGCCGCCCGCCGCCGAACCGCTCGCCGCAGAGGCGCGCGCGCCGTCGCCGCTCGCCGACTCGCCGGAGCGCTTCTTCAACCGCGAACTCTCCTGGCTGGCCTTCAACCGCCGGGTGCTGGAGGAGGCGCAGAACCCGCGCCACCCGCTGCTGGAGCGCGTGCGCTTCGTGTCCATCTCGGCCAACAACCTGGACGAGTTCTTCATGGTGCGCGTCGCCGGCCTGAAGGGGCAGGTGCGCGAGGGCGTGCGCGTGCTCAGCCAGGACGGGCTGACGCCCGCCGAGATCCTCTCCGCCGTCCAGCACGACGCCGCAGCCCTGATGCGCGACCAGCAGCGCGTGTGGCGCGAGCTGAAGCCCGAGTGCGCCGCCGCCGGGGTGGAGCTGGCCGACCCCGCCGCCCTCACCATCGCCGAGATCGACGCCCTGGAGCCCCTCTTCGACACCGAGCTGTTTCCGGTGCTCACGCCGCTGGCCATCGACCCGGCGCACCCGTTCCCGTTCCTGCCCAACCTCGCCTTCGCGCTCGCCCTGAAGCTGCGCCGGCGGGCGGACGCCAAGCAGTTCTACGCCATGGTCCCCGTGCCCGGCCAACTTCGCCGCTTCTGGCGCATGGCCGCGCCCGAGGGTGCCTCTCCGGGTCCGCAGAAGGGAGGCGCCTGCCGCTTCATCGCGCTCGAAGACCTGGTGCTGCTCTTCATCGAGCGGCTGTTCCCGGGCTGCGACATGGAGGCCCAGGGCGCCTTCCAGATCCTGCGCGACAGCGACGTGGAGATCGAGGAGGAGGCGGAGGACCTCGTCCGCGAGTTCGAGCTCCTGCTCAAGCAGCGCCGCCGCGGCTCGGTGGTGCGCGTGACGGTGGACGGGGGCATGCCGGGCGAGCTGCGCGAGTTCATCGTCAAGAACCTGGGCGCCGCGCCGCAGGACGTGGTGCTGGCCAACGGCATGCTGGCCCTGGCGCAGCTCTCGCAGCTGGTGTCGGAGGGCTCGTCCAAACTCAAGTTCAAGCCTTACGAACCCCGCTTTCCCGAGCGCGTGCGCGAGCACGGCGGCGACATCTTCGCCGCCGTGGCCGAGAAGGACATGGTGGTGCACCACCCGTTCGAGAGTTTCGACGTGGTGGTGCAGTTCCTGCGCCAGGCCGCCCTCGACCCGAACGTGCTGGCCATCAAGCAGACGCTCTACCGCACCAGCGAGAACAGCCCCATCGT
>CAXTCO010000053.1:0-12352 GCA_964242255.1 uncultured Caulobacteraceae bacterium
GAGCGCCTCGTTCGCAATGAGGAGGTCAGGGGTTCGACTCCCCTCGGCTCCACCACCCCCGCGCAAGCAGTCACAGTGACTTGGCGCCGTGCAGCGCAGTCGCGGCGGGTCCGTCGCCTTCCGATGGAACGTCGCACAGGTCGATTCCAAGCCTGCCCGGTTTGGACCCGGGGAGGCGATCCCGCGCGCGCCGGCCCGCGACGGCCCTGACCGCGGTCGGATCGCGCGCGCTCCTTCCGGCTACGATGGTGGACCCGACCCTCGCGGGCCCACGGCGGGGTGAAGCGGCGCTGTTTGCAAAACAAAGGGGGAGGTTGCAGCTTAGGCGTGGGCGGCGCGGGTGCAGGCATGCTGAAGGTCACTCTCGACAGCGTCGCGCCCCTGCAGCGGCTGGCGGACTCGATCGGAACCCCGCCCTGTCCCACCGAAGAGGGGGTCGTCGGGGTGCCCGACTATTTCAGGCTGATCCAGCGGCTCTCCGTCCGCGCCGCCGACGAGGCGTGCCGCATGTCGTCGCGCCCCCTGGCCGTCGGGACCATGGACTACATGGTGGAGAGGGTGCGCGAGGCCGACGATCTCGAGGACGCCATGCGCCGGGTCGCCCGCGCCTACAACCTGATCCACGGCGGCGACTTCAACCGCGTGGAGCATCGGGAGGGCAGGCTGGCCTACGTGGTCGACGACCACGCCTTCGCCTACGCGCCCGGCGTGCGGCTCGAGGAGTCCTGCACCCTGGTGGAGGGCATCCTGATCTTCCTCCACGCCATGTTCGGCCTGGCGCTGGCGCGCGACCTGGACGCCCATGTGCTGAGGGTGAGGACCCGGCGGCCCGAGCGGACGGAGGCGGACGGCCTGCTGCGCTTCTGGCGCGCGCCCGTGCGCTGCGACGCCGCCGTGTTCTCCCTCGACTACGCCGCGGAGGCCGGGCGGCTGCCGATCCGCGCGGACGGCCTCGAGTCGGTGGACGACGTCTACGACGCCGTCGCGGCCCTCACGGCGGGGCCGGACGCGGACGGGGGCGGCGCCGACTTCCTGGGCCGGGTCGTCGACGCCCTCGCCTCCGGCGTGCGGGGGCAGCCGGCCGTGGCGCGGCGGCTCGGCGTGAGCGTGGCCACCCTGCGCCGCCGGCTTGACGCCGCCGCCACCAGCTTCCGCACCCTGCGCGCCCGCGCCCTGGACGGGAGCGCGCGGGCGCTCCTGGACGCCGGCCGCGACGTCGAGCAAGTGGCCCAGCTCCTCGGCTTCGCCGACGGCCGCAGCTTCAGCCGCGCCTTCAAGAGCTGGAACGGCCTCACGCCGACCGCCTACGCCGGCCGGGACGGGCGCCTCCGTCCCTGAGCGAATCCGTCCTCGCGGAATGACGGCGGTTGTCGTGGACGCGCGGGGCGGTGCGCGGCCTGATCCCGTCCAAGCCGGCGGGGGCGCAGCTCCAAGACCGGCGGGGGTGGGAGCAGCCGATCATGACAGAGGCGAAGGCCGTCCGCGCGCGCAGGGTGCGCGCCCTGGCGCTGGGCGCGGGTTCCGCGCTCGCATGGCTGGCCGCGTCGCCGGCCTTCGCGCAGGCCGTCTCGCCGTCGGACCCGCCCCAGGACGCCCAGAGCTCCGCCCGCGTCGACGAGGTGGTGGTCACGGCCCGCCGCCGCGCCGAGTCGCTGCAGGACGTGCCCGTGTCCGTGAGCGCCTTCTCCGAGCGGCGGCTGCAGGAGCTGCAGGCCGACGACCTGTCGGGCATCCAGTACTCGGTCCCGAACCTCTACCTGGACAAGGGCGACGCCTCCAACGCGGTGATCTACATCCGCGGCGTCGGCCAGAACGACAGCCTGGCCTTCGCCGACCCGGGCGTGGGCGTCTACCTGGACGACGTGTTCATCGCGCGCACCCAGGCGGCCTTCCTGCAGGTGTTCGACGTCGACCGGATCGAGGTGCTGCGCGGGCCGCAGGGCACGCTCTACGGCCGCAACACCATCGGCGGCGCGGTGAAGTTCGTCTCCGCGCCAGCGCCCAAGGAGTGGGGCGGCTACATCGAGGTGGGGGCTGGCGACTACGGCGAGGCGCTTGTGCAGGGGCGCTACGGCGGCCCCGTCACCGACACCCTGCGCGTGAAGGGCGCCTTCACCTATGAGCGGCGCGACGGCTATTCGAAGAACCTGTTCAACGGCGAGGACGACGGCGACCAGGACACCCTGGCCGGCCGCGTCACCGTGGACTGGACGCCCACGGACAAGCTGGAGTTCGTGCTGAACGTCGACGGCAAGCGCGACAGCCCCTCCACCTCGCAGAGCCCGGTGCGCGTGACGCCCATCACGGGCTTCACCAACGGCCAGCTCCTCACCCTGCCGGCCCTGACGAATCCCTACCGCCCGCAGACCAACGCCAACGGGCTGAACGACGTCTCCGGCTACGGCGTGGCGCTGACCAGCCGCTACAAGGTCAACGACCACCTGACGCTGGAGTCGATCAGCGCCTACCGCGGCTTCAACTTCAACCTCAAGCTCGACACGGACGGCTCGCCCCTGCCGATCCTCGACATCCTGCTGCGGGAGGACGACGACCAGTACAGCCAGGAGCTGCGCGCGACCGGCACCTTCGGCCCCGTCACGGGGGTGGCGGGCTTCTACTACTTCCACGACAACGACAACAGCTTCTCCGGCTTCGACGACGGCGCGGCGACGATCTTCGGCTTTCCCGTCACCGCCTTCGGCTTCCCCAGCTCCGAACTGGCGGACACGCGCCAGGTCACCACCTCCTACGCCGGCTTCGTGGACCTGACCTGGGCGGTCACGCCCAAGCTGAGCCTGACGGCGGGCGCCCGCTACACCAACGAAGACCGCCGCTCCGGCCGCACCTTCGAGAACTTCTTCAACCCGGCGGTCTCGGTGATCAACAACGAGCCTCCCTTCGGCAAGGGCGTCGGCGTGCCCGGTGCGCCGATCTCGGGCGAGGCCGACTTCGACGCTTTCACGCCCAAGTTCTCCGCCTCCTACAAGGTCACGCCGGCCGTGCTGGCCTACGTCTCCTACTCGGAGGGCTTCAAGAGCGGCGGCTTCGACGGCCGCGCCTCCAGCCAGTTCCAGTTCCAGCCGTTCCGGCCCGAGTTCGTCGACGCCTACGAGGGCGGCCTGAAGACCAGTTGGTTCGACGGCCGGCTGGTGGTGAACGCGGCCTATTTCTACAACGACTACACCGACGTGCAGGTGACCTCGTTCGGCGCCGACCCGGTGACGGGCGTGTTCACCAGCCTCTTCACCAACGCCGCGGCGGCCACCATCCAGGGCGGCGAGATCGAGGCCAGCGCCAAGCCGCTGCCGGGCCTGCGCGTGGACGCCTCCCTCGGCGTGCTGGACGCGCACTACGACAAGTTCCAGATCCTGAACGGGACCACGGTGACCGACGCCAGCAACCGGCGGCTGGTGAACACGCCGCCGGTCAGCGCCAGCCTGGCCCTGACCTACGACCGCCCCCTGTTCGGCCGCCTGGACGGCGAGGCGCACGTGGACGCCAACTACCGCGGCGAGACCGCGACCGAGATCACCGACTCGCCGCTGCTGCGCCAGCCGGAGTACGTGAACCTCAACGCCTTTCTGGCGCTGCGCACCTCCGACAACCGGTGGGAGGCGCGGCTCGGCGTGAAGAACCTGACGGACGTCGCCGTGCGCCGCCAGGGCTTCAACCTGGACGCCTTCCCGGGCGTGGAGGTGGCCTTCTTCAACCCGCCGCGCACCTACGACGTCCGCCTGATCCACCGCTTCTGAGGGAGCGGCCCTCATGCACAAGCCCCCGCCCGAGCCGGACGCGGAGACCCGGCGGCTCCTGGCCGCCCTGCCGGGCGTCGTGGCCGCCACGCCGGTCGCGGCGGGGACGACCCCCGCGGAGCTGAACAAGCTCTACGCGCGCGCCATCTTCACCGCCTTCGCGGGCCCGGCGCCGCCCGAGGAGGCCTGCGCCGCGCAGGACCTGACGCTGCCCTCCCGCGGCGGCCCCCTCCCGGCGCGGCTCTACCGGCCGGCGTCGGCGGGCGGCGACGGGGGCGGGGCCGGGGCGCTGTTCATCCACGGCGGCGGCTGGTCCCACGGCGACGTGGAGGGCTACGACGTCTTCGTCCGCGACCTGGCGGTGGAGAGCGGCGCGGTGCTCCTCAGCGTCGACTACCGCCTCACGCCCGACCACCCCTTCCCTGCGGGGCTGGACGATGTGGAGGACGCCTTCGACTGGCTGGCCGCCCACGCCGGCGGCCTCGGCCTCGATCCGCGGCGGCTGGCGGTGGTGGGCGACAGCGCGGGCGGCGCCCTGGCGGCGGTGACGGCGCGAGAGCGGGCCGACCGCGTCGCCTTCCAGGTGCTGATCTACCCCATGACGGACGTCAGCGCCGCCCACGACGCCTATCCCTCCCGCGGCGCCCTGGGCGGCGGCGGCCTGCTGCTGGCGCGCGAGCACATCGACCTGTCGGCGCAAGCCTACCTCGCGGGAGGCGCCGACGCCCGCGACCCCCGCGTCTCGCCGCTGCTGGCGCCGGAGCTCCGCGGCGCCCCGCCCGCCTTCGTGCTCACCGCCGAGCTCGACCCCCTGCGCGACGAGGGCCGCGCCTACGCCGAGCGCCTGCGCGAGGCGGGCGTCCCCGTCGACCACCTGGACCTGGAGGGCGCGATCCACGCCGCCCTCAGCTTCGGGGATCTCGCCGTCGGACGGCGCGGCCGCACCGCCGTCGCCCGCGCGCTCAGGGCAGGCCTGGGCGGCGGAAGCACGCGGCCGACCTCAGGGAGCACGCCATGACCGCACGCCTTCGCGCCGGGTTCGCCCGGCTCGCCGCCTCCGCCCTGCTCGCCGCCGCGGGCCTGGTCCTCGCCGCCGGCGCCGCCGAGGCGGGGCCGACCACGCTGGAGGCCACCTTCACCAACATGACCAACGGCTGGGCCAAGGTCGAGCGCTGGCGCGACACCACCAGCGCCATCGGGCAGGAGACCTTCCCGCCCGACGGGCGCGGCGACCAGACCGGCCAGCGCGCCACCTTCTTCGGCTCGGCCCGGCCGTCCTCCGCGCGCTTCCTGATGTACTACGGCTCGGCCTGGGACCAGGGCTGGCGGACGACGCCCGTGCTGCTGGTGCACGGCGCCAACCAGGACGCCGACCTCGCCTGGGCGGACCCGAACGAGGCGGGCGCCTACGGCTGCGGCCAGCAGACCTGCCCCACGACGGGGCTGGCGCAGACGCTGGGCTCGAACGGCTTCCGCGTGTTCGCCCTCAATCTCGCCCACAAGAACGGCGACGGCTACATCTGGGCCGAGGAGATCGCCGACGCGGTCGCCATCATCAAGCAGCGCACCGGCGCGTCCAGCGTGGACGTGGTCGCCTGGTCCAAGGCCGCCTCCAACGCGCGCCAGTACATATCCAACGTGCGCCAGAGCTGGGGCACGGCCTACCGCGGCGACGTTCGCCGGCTGATCCTGCTGGGCGGCGCGAACAACGGCATCGACTTGTCGTTCCGGCAGGGCTGGAACTTCAGCCTCGTGGTCTATCCGGAGTGCGGCGGGGCGGTGAACGGGCCCACGCCGCACACCAAGCTCGTCTGCTACGGCAGCCTGGTCAGCGGGCCGCAGTGGAGCTACGGCTCGTCCTATTTTCCGGGCTCGGCGCAGTTGCTGAAGCGCTGGGACGGCGTCTACCCGATCATCGAGTCCAACCAGGACTGGTATACGACCTACTACGGGGGCACGGGCGCCTACAGCGTGGGGCCGGGCATCGCCTCCTACCTGTCGCGCTCGCTGGTGGACGTCATCCGCAACGCGCCCAGCCCGGCGGCGGTGAAGGCGTACGAACTCTGCGGGAACACGCCGAACATCGCCGGCTTCAGCAACGAGACGAGCGGACCGTCCGACGGCGTGGTCTTCATCCAGAGCTGCACGGACGCCGTAGGCCTGACGACGCTGGGTGCGACGGCCGTCATCGGCGTGAACCACCTCGGCCTTGGCTGGACCGGCGCAGGTCAGAACCAGATCCTCGCCTGGTTGTCGGCGACCTGATCGGGGGGTCGGCGACGAGGGGCGCTCCGGCCCGGCCCGACGCCGGCCGGGATGAAGCGCCGTCCTTGGAGATCCGCCATGGCGGCGCCCCGCCGGGGGAGCCGCCATGGCCTGACGAACGCCTCCGGGCGCGCGCCGGCGCCCGCGTCCCCGGCGGCCGTCGCCCGCGGCGCTTCAGCTCTGGCCGGCCTTGGTCGCGAAGGCGTTCATCTGCGCCAGGGTCTCCTGGAAGCGTCCGTCCCGCTCGGCGAAGCGCAGGAAGGCGACGTGTCCGATCAGGATCTCGGGCGGCGTGGGCTGCTGCGCGAGCTGCGACATCGTCTCGGCGATGAAGTCGGCCAGCGGCATGTAGGCGGCCCGGCTCGCCTGGCCCGGTGTGAGCTCGGTCTGAACGGCCGGCGCGACGAGTTCGATCACCTCCACCCTGCCCTTGAGCGCCTCGCGCAACGCCACGGTGTAGGAGTGGAGCGCGGCCTTGGTCGCGTTGTACGTCGGGGTCTGGAGGAACGGCACGAACGCCGTGCCGGACGACACGTTGACGATCGCCGCGTCGGGCCGGCCGACAAGGTGGTCGATCAGTGCGTTGGTCATCCGCACCGGCCCGAGGAAGTTCGTCTCCGTCGTCGCCACCGCGTCGGCCATGTCGCGTTTCCGGTCGAGCGGCTCGGACCTCATGACGCCGGCGTTGTTGACGAGCACGTTCAGGTCGCCGTGCTCCCCGAGCAGGCGTTCGGCGAACTGGTCGACGCTGCGGTCGTCCTGGACGTCCACCTCCATGGCGTGCATCCCCCGCCGGCCCGCGACAGCCCCCTCCAGCGCATCCCGCCGCCGCCCGGCGACGATCACGACGTTGCCCAGGTCGTGGAAGCGATGCGCCATCGCCTCCCCGATGCCCGAGCCGCCCCCGGTCACGAGGATGGTGTTGCCCGTCTGTCTCACCGCTGTCTCCTTGTCGCCCGACGGCGTTTCCGTGGGCCGGTGAGCCTTCCAGGGCGACGCCCCCGTCGCTCGCGGCCAGGCGGACCATGCGTCACGGCGTGGCGGTTGTCCACTCCATCCAGCCTTCGGTATGTTCCCCGGTTCCTCGACGCTGGGACTTGGTGACGGCCGGCGGCGTCTGAACGTCGAGGTGAGAGGCGTCGCCGTCCGACGCTTCGAAGAAGGGCGGCGGGGGCGGATCTCCAGTGACAGGTATGCTGAGCTAGGGAGGTCGGGCGACGCCCCCTTGCACATGGGGCGTCGGAGGTGCGAGGGCGCGGCGCTCGTCCGGGGTCCGCCCATCGGGCTGGAGCGTGGGCCGTCCCGCCGCCGCACGGCGCCGAGGCGCGGCCGATCCCGATCTGCGAAGGACCGAGGATGACGGCAGGCAAGGCGGCCGGCGGGGGGGCGAAGGCCACCACCGCGCGCTACCGCAAGAAGCGTGGGGAGATCCTCGCCCAGGCCGGGCGGCTGATCAACGAGCAGGGGATCACGGGTCTGTCCGTGTCCGAGCTGGCCGGGCTGGTCGGTTTGGACTCCACCAGCATCCCCTACTACTTCCGGCGCAAGGAGCAGTTGGCGGCGGCGTGTTTCGAGCTGTCTCTGGAGAGGTTGGAGGCCTGCGTCGCCGCCGGCGAAGAGGGCGCTTCGGTCTCCGACCGGGTGGCGAGGTACTTCCGCGAGCAGTTCGACCAGCTCGCCCGCATCCGGCGGGAGGAGTCGCCCGAGGCGGCGCGCCTGTCGGAGATGCGGGCGCTCAAGGATCCCGACCGGGCGCGGCTGCTGGAGCGCTACTTCGGCCTCTACCGTCGGGTGAGGGGCTACTTCGCCGTCGACGCCGCCGCAGACCCCGCCGCCGAGCGCGCAGCCGCGACCATACGGGCGCACGTGCTGCTCGAGACCTCGCTGTGGCTGACCTTCTGGATCCGCGATTACGGCCTGGAGGACTTCCCGCGGGTCGAGCGTCGGCTGCGTGAGATCCTGGAGACCGGCATGCTGGCGCACCGCTGGAGCTGGTCGCGCCTCCACGAGCGCCCCGCCTGCACCTACGCGGAGAGCGAACCGTTGCGGCGCTTCATGAACGCCGCCACGCACCTCATCAGCACGCGCGGCTACCGCGGCGCCTCCGTCGAGGGCATAGCGGCCGAGTTGAACGTCACCAAGGGCAGCTTTTACCACCACCTGCGGGCCAAGGACGACCTGATCGTCCACTGCCACCGGCGCAGCCTGCGGACCATGGCGAGGACGCAGCTTCGGGCGATGGAGGCCGGCGGAAGCGGTTGGGACCAGCTCGCGGGCACGACGCACATGCTGCTGGAGGCGCAGCTGGAGGGCGACGCCCCCCTGCTCCGCTCCATCGCGCTGCAGGCGTTGCCGGTGGACGTGCGTCACCGCGTGATGGACGAGTCGAACCTGATCGGCCGCCGCTTCGCCGGCATGGCCGCCGACGGCGTCTCCGACGGGTCCATGAGCGCGATCGACCCGATCATCGCCAGCCAGATGATCATGTCGCTGATCAACGCGGCCTACGAGCTGAGATACCTCACCCGGCGGTGGCCCAAGGCGTGGCTGATCGAGCTCTACGCCGCGGTGATGTTCCGCGGCCTGAACGCCCCGACTCCGGCCTGACGCGGCCGTCGTCGGGGCTGCGGGCCGTCAGAGGCAGGCGTAGGTCGCGGCGATGAGCGCGTTCGCGCGCGGGTCGTCGCGCAACGCCGGCGGCATGCGGTTCATCGTGTAGGCGACGGAGAGCCCCGCGCCGGGGTCGGCCATCCCCACGGCGCCTCCCCCTCCGGTGTGGCCGAAGGCCGCGCCGCTCGGGCCGAGCAGCCGTCGCGGTTGCGCAGGAAGCCCGCGGCCCAGCGCGACGGCAGGCCGAGCACGAGGTCCACGCCCTCCCAGCGGACCCGCGTGGCCTGCTCCAGCGCCTCGGCCGAGCACAGGGCGCGTCCGGCGCGATCAGCAGGCCGTAGAAGCGCGCCAGCGCGCCGGCGTGGCCGAAGCCGTTGGTGGACGGAAAAGCGGTTGTGTCTCACCAGGATCTCGGAGCAATCTCGTTGGTATATGGTTTCCGGGTGCGGCTTCTAGTGAGATCGTTCTTCAGCTTACAGGCCCGACAGTCTCACTATGGATTTCCGGGACGTGGGCGCCCATAAGCTGACCCGAGCAGCTCGATGGCAGCTGACGTCCGCAGACGAGGCGCAGCCCGTTCTCGGGGCGCCCGCCAGCGAGCGGACATGCGCACGCCCGGCCTCACCGCGTGAGCAGGTAGTTGCCCGCGCCCGTGGCGTAGGAGAACTGCACCGGCATGGTCTGCACCAAGTACTGCTGCACGAACAGGCCCACGTTGGCGATGCCCGTGCGGGGCACGAACACCACGTCGAAGCGACGCAGCGGCGGCGAAGCCGCGGCCGGGGCGTGGTGCACGGCCGAGCCGAAGTCCAGCGGGCGCAGCATGGGCCGGCCGCCCGCGCCGCGGCGGATCAGCACGGAGCGGTGCGGGTCGGAGGTGGGCAGGAAGCCGCCCGCCATGATCACGGCCTGCAGGGCGTCGATGTCGCCCGGCATGTCGTAGACGCCCGGCTTGCCCACCTCGCCGCCCACGAACACGCGCAGCGGCACGGACGCCTTGAGGCTGACCTCCGCGCGGGGGTCGTTGAGCTGAGCGGCGTAGGCGGCGGTGAGGCGCTGCTCCAGTTCGGCGGGGGCGAGGTCGGCCGCCATCATCGGCGCGATCAGGGGCAGGGAGATGCGGCCGTCCGGCCCCAGGGTGACGCTGCGGTTCAGCTCGGGCGCGGAGGGCAGGGCCACGTCCACCTGGTCGCCGGGATAGAGGCGGTAGGCCGGCTCGTCGTCGCGCCACGTCGAGTAGCCCACGTCGAAGCCGCCGTAGAGGCCCCGCTGCGCAGGGCGGCCCGGCCGGTCGGACGCGCAGGCGCCCAGCAGCAGGAGAGGGGCCGCGGTGAGGAGGGCGCGTCGGTGCATGGGCTCGGCGGAAACTCTGAGGTCGGCGGGAGGCCTGCGCCGATAGGTTGAGTTACATGGTTAATGGGTAACCCGGGGTTAACGGCCCGGCGTCCACCTTGGGCCTCGAAGGCGCCCCGCGAGCGGGCGGCCCGAGCATAGGTCGCGGAGCGCGCATGGCGGGCGTGTGGAGTTGGGGGGAGGAGCCTGCGGCCGCGCCCGTCCGCGTCCCCGCGCGCCCGCACCGCTCGGTGGAGGACCTGCTGGGGCAGGTCTGGGCCCGGCGCTTCCTGATGCTGGCGGTGTTCCTGGGGCTGCTGCTGGTGGGGCTGGCGGCCGTGTCGCAGCTGAAGACCACCTACACCGCCGACTCCAGCCTGCTGGTGCGGCTGGGGCAGGCCTACGTCTACGATCCCAAGGTGGGTGACGCGGCGCGCGGGGCCGCGCCCACCAACGACGAGGTGATCCAGTCGGAGCTGGAGATCCTGGGCTCCTCGGAGCTCAAGACGCGCGTGATCCGCGACGTGGGCCTCGCGCGCCTCTCGCCGGCCTTGGCCGCCATGGACGCCAAGGCGCGCACGCCCGAGCAGCACCGGGAGGCGGAGGGCGCCGCCGTCCGCCTGCTCGACGGCGGGCTGAAGCTGAAGGCGGCGCCCGACACCTCGATCATCCGCCTGTCCTTCACCCACCGCGACGCTCGCACCGCCGCCCTGGTGCTGAACACCCTGGTGGACGAGGACCTGCGCTACCGCCAGCAGGTGCTGAACGCCCGTGACGTCGGTCCGCTGGAGGCGCAGCGCCGCACCCTCGCCGACGAGTTGGCGCGGGTGGACGCGCAGAGCACCCGCTTCCTCACCGACAACGGCATCGGCGACTTCGATGCGGAGAAGGCGAGCCTGGCCCAGCTCTACGGCCAGTTGTTGGCCGACGGGGCCAGCGCCCGCGCCTCCCTGTCGGAGGCGGAGGGGCGCCTCGGCGTCACCTCGGCCCTGGCGGCGCGCAGCCCGTCGGAGATCGGCCTCTACCGCGACCTGGACCACGCGCCGGCCGACCAGTTGGCCAAGCTGCGCACCGACCTGAACGACCTCCTGGCCCGCTACCGGCCGACGTCGCAGCCCGTGCGCGACAAGCAGGCCCAGGTGGCCGCGGCCGAGGCGCTGGTGCGCGGCGGTGACGCGCTGGTGGTGGGGCGCAGGCTCGGCCCCAACCCGGTGCTGCAGACGCTTCAGACCGAGCGCAACACCACCGCCGCCCAGGCCTCGTCCATGCGCGCCCGCGCCGGAGAGCTGCAGGGCGAGCTGGCCCGCGTGGTGGCGCGCCGCCAGCGCCTGGCGCAGCTGGAGCCGCAGTGGCTCGACCTGCAGCGCCAGCGCGACGTGCTGACGGCGGACGTGCGCACCTTCACCCAGCGCGTGCAGGACAGCCGCGCCCAGCAGGCGCTCAGCGCCGCGGGCGACGACGGCGACGTGCGCGTGGTGCAGCGCGCCTACACGCCCACCAGGGGGGCCAGCCTCAAGGCGCCCGCCCTGCTGGCGGCGACGGCGTTCGCGGGTTTCGCGGCCCTGTGCGCGGGCCTGCTCGCCGCCTTCCTGTCGCGCGGCTTCCCGAGCGCGGGCGCCGCGGAGCGCACGTTGGACATGCCCGTGCTGGCCGCCGTGCCGGCCCGCGGCCGCCGAGGGGCTGCGCGTGCCTAAGCCGCTGCGCCGCCGGGAGCCTGTCGACCTCTCCGCCGAGCTCGCCGGCTTGGTGGAGCGGCTCGGCGAGCCGGGGGCGGAGGGCGGCCGCGCCATCCAGTTCGTGTCGGCGCGGAGCGGGGAAGGGACCTCCACCGTGGCCCGCGCCTTCGCCCGCGCCGCCGCCGGCCGGGGCGAGCGCGGCGTGTGGCTGGTGGAGCTCGACGTGCTCGCCGCCACGCAGTTCGACGCCTTCGCCGAGGGCGCCTACGGCCGCCTGGGCGAGCCCGGCCGCGCCAGCCCCGACGACAGCGCCTTCTTCCAGGTGGCTCCGCCCGTCCGCGAGGCCGGCGCGCCCCTCGTCCCCGCCGCGGACTACCTGGAGGCGTGGCCGATGACGCAGGAGAGGTTCTGGGTCACGCGCTTCAAGGCGGAGCGCCTGCGCGCCGGCCAGAGCGTGCGGCTGACGGGCGGGGCCGACTACTGGCGGGCGCTGCGCCCCTACGCCGACCTGATCGTGGTCGACGCGCCGGCCGCCGAGCGCTCCCGCGCCGCCGCCGCCGTCGCGCCGCACATGGACGCCACCGTGCTGGTGGTGGCCGCCGACAATGACGACCCCTCCGGCCCCGCCCTGCTGCGCGACGGGCTCAAGGCCGTGGGCGGCCGCTGCGCGGGCGCGATCCTGAACCGCGCGCCGCGGCCGGCCCCGCGCTTCCTGCG
>CAXTCO010000054.1:0-12339 GCA_964242255.1 uncultured Caulobacteraceae bacterium
GAGCTTGAATCACCTCGCGCCCCTCGCCTCAAGCCGGTTGGGTACACACCCTAGGTCATGTCCATGGCCCGCGGCGGTCTCGGCCGCCTCGTCGGGGTTCGAGCGTCCGGCCTGCGCAAGCTTGCGCAGGGTGGCCGTCCGGGCGCGGCCTGAGCTCGGCGCGCAAGGGGCCTGCGGCCGTGCAGGCGCCTTCACCGGTCGTGCCGGCTCACAGAGGTGACGCGCGGGACCGCTCCCACCCTGAGCTGACGTCGGCGTCCGCTCACCCGTGAAGCGCCTCCAAGGCTCAGCCCTGTGTTCGACGCGCCGCGGGCCGCGTTGAACCATCTAGGGACGCCCCGCATCCTGACGCCCCGGCGTCAGCCGCCGTGCGCAGGGCGGGTCAAGGCCGAAGAGCGCAGCGAAGCGGAGCGTGCCTTGACGTCCCCAAGCACGGCGATAGACCCTTGACGCATCCGGGCGGCGCCTGGTGGACGCTCACCGCGTCCCGCGCCATGACGGCGGGGTGAGCCGCGCCCTCGGTCCCCGCCTGCACCCCTGCGGCCCCGTGGTCGACGTGGCGGCCGCCGAGGCCGCGCATGCCCGACTCGCCGGTGCGGAGGGCGCGGCGCGGCCGGCGCTGGCGCCCATGTTCGCCGCCTCGCCCTACCTCACCGGGCTGGCTGAGCGAGACCCGGGCCGCCTTGCACGCCTGCTCGCCGCCGACCCTGACGACACGCTCGGCGACCTGCTCGCGCGCACGGCCGCCCTGGGGATCGCCGACCTGCCCGCCGTCACCGCGCAGCTGCGGGCGCTCAAGGCCGAGGCGCACCTGCTCGCCGCCCTCGCCGACCTCGGCGGCGTATGGGATCTGGACGCCGTCACCTCCGCCCTGTCGCGCTTCGCCGACGCGGCGGTCGCCACCGCCTTGGCCGCCGCCGTGCAGGCCGAGCGCGCCGCCGGCCGCCTGCTCCCCTCCGCCGGGGCCCGCCCGCCCGGCGACGGACCCGCGCCCGGCCTGTTCGTGCTCGCCCTGGGCAAGCACGGCGCCGGCGAGCTGAACTACTCCTCCGACATCGACGTCAGCGTCTTCTACGACCCTGCGCGCCTGCCCGTCGCGCCGGGCCGCGAGCCGCAGAAGATCGCGCTCCGCATCACCCAGGCGACGGCGCGCCTGCTGTCCGAGCGCACGGCCGACGGGTACGTCTTCCGCACCGACCTGCGGCTGCGGCCCGACCCGGCCTCCACGCCCCTCGCCGTGCCCGTCGACCTGGCGCTGAGCTACTACGAGACCGTCGGCCAGAACTGGGAGCGCGCCGCCCTGATCAAGGCGCGCGTGTGCGCCGGCGACCGCGGCGAGGGCGCGCGCTTCCTCGACGCCCTGCAGCCGTTCGTCTGGCGCCGCGCCCTCGACTACGCCGCCATCGCCGACATCCACAGCATCAAGCGGCAGATCCACGCCGCCCGCGACCTCGACCCCGCCGTGTTCGAGCCGGCCGGCGCGGACCTGAAGCTCGGCCCCGGCGGCATCCGCGAGGTGGAGTTCTTCGTCCAGACGCAGCAGCTGATCCTGGGCGGCCGCTTCCCCGGGCTGCGCTCGCCCCGCACGCTCGACGCCCTTGAGGCCCTGCGCGCCGCCGGGCGTGTGGCCGACGACGCGGCCGCCGAGCTCGCGGCGGCCTACGCGCGCCTGCGGGGCTGGGAGCACCGCGCGCAGATGATCGCCGACGCCCAGACGCACGTCCTGCCCGCCGAGCCGGCGGCGCGGACCGCCGTGGCGGCCCTCGCCGGCCGCCCCCTCCCCGCTTTCGACGAGGAGGTGCGCGAAACGCTGCGGGCCGTGAACGCCCGCTACGCCGACCTGTTCGAGGCGGAGGAGGACCTGTCCTCCCCCTTCGGCTCGCTCGTCTTCACCGGCGTGGACGACGATCCCGCGACGCTCGCCACCCTGCGCCGGATGGGCTTCGCCGACCCGGCCGCCGTCGCCGGCGCGGTGCGCGCCTGGCACCACGGGCGCATCGCCGCCACGCGCACCGCCCGCGGCCGCGAACTCCTCACCCGCCTCGCCCCGCGCGTGCTGGAGGCGGCCGCGGCCGCGGGCGCGCCCGATGCGGCGTTCGCCCGCTTCGCCGCCTTCTTCTCCGGGCTGTCGTCCGGTGTGTCGGTGCAGTCGCTGCTGCTGGCCCAGCCGCGCCTGCTGGACCTCCTCACCTCCGTCCTGGCGCTGAGCCCGCGGCTGGCGGCGACGCTGGCGAACCGGCCTGCGGCGCTGGACGCCCTGCTCGATCCGGGGTTCTTCGCACCGCTGGACCCGGCCGCGGCGCACGCCGCCGTGCGGGCCGCCGCCGCGGCCGCGCCCGGCTACGAGGCCGGCCTGGACGCCGTGCGTCGCGCCCACCGCGACGAGAGCTTCCGCATCGGCGTGCAGGTGCTGGAGGGCGCCGCCGACGCCGGAGCCGCCGCGGCCGCCTTCTCCGCCCTCGCCGACGGCTGCGTGGAGGCGCTCGCCCCCCTGGCGCTGGCCGAAACGGAGCGGCTGGGCGGCGCCTTCGCCGGCGAGCTGGCGGTGGTGGGCCTCGGCAAGCTGGGAGGCCGCGAGATGACGGCGACCAGCGACCTGGACCTGATGACCGTGCACCGGGCCCCGCCGGGCGCCGTCACCGACCGCAAGGGCTGGAGCGCCGAAACGGTCGGCGCGCGCTTCACCCAGCGGCTGGTCGCCGCCCTGTCGGCCCCCACCGCCGAGGGCGGCCTCTACGCCGTGGACCTGCAGCTGCGCCCTTCCGGCACCGCCGGCCCGGTGGCGGTGAGCCTCCCCGCGCTGGAGGGCTACTACGCCGGCGAGGCGCAGACCTGGGAGTTCCTCGCCCTGACCCGCGCCCGGGTGGTGTGGAGCTCCTCGCCGGCGCTGGCCGCGGACGTCGCCGCCGCGGTGGAGCGCGCGCTCCGCCGTCCCCGCGACCGCGCCGGGGCCGCCGCCGACGTCCAAGCCATGCGCGCCCTGATGCGCCGCGAGCGCCCGCCCGCCGGCGCCTGGGACCTGAAGCTCGCACCGGGCGGCCTGGTCGATGTGGAGTTCGCCGCCCAGTTCCTGCAGATCGCGGGCGCCGCCGCCGGAGGCCCGCTCCGCACCGGAACGGGCGAGGCTTTGGACGCGCTCGCCCGCGTCGTCGCGGCCCCGCGCGGACGCCTGGAAGACCTCCGGCGGGCTTGGTCGCTGCAGCGGGCCCTGCTCCAGGTCCGCCGCTTGGCGCTGCCCGACGACGGCGACCCCGCGGCCCAGCCGGACCGCCTGCGCGCCCGCCTTGCGCGGGCCGGCGGCTTCCCCGACTGGGGCGCCCTGGAGGCGGGACTGCAACGGGCCCGCAGCGCGACACTGGAGGCCTTCGACGCCTTGGTGCGCTGAGCCTGCGTGACAAGATCAAGACGACCTTGCGACAGATGCAGCACCGAACCCGGAAGCGGCGGTTCGTCTCCACCGTGGTGGAGAAATCGTCGGGTACGAGGCGCTGCTGCGCTGGCTGCGCGCCGACGGCGGCCGGACCTCGCCGGTCGACTTCATCCCGTGGCGGAGGGCGTGGGCCTGATCGGCCCCCTCGGCGAGTGGGTGCTGCGCACCGCCTGCACGGAGGCCGTCGCCTGGCCTGACGCGCGCAAGCTGGCGGTGAACGTCTCGCCCGTGCAGTTCCGAGGCGGCGGGCTGGTCACGGCGGTGGCCGGAGCGCTGGCCGCCTCCGGCCTCTCCGCCGACCGGCTGGAGCTGGAGATCACCGAGAGCGTGCTGATGCAGGGATGACGAGGCCAACTGCGCATCGTGCGCCAGCTCAAGGCGTTGGGCTGCCGCACCGCGAGCGCTTGCGCACGGCGGCCTGACCCGGCCGGCGGGCTGGACGCCCGCGCGCCCGCCGCCTAAGCGCGGCCCATGAAGTTCACCCTCTCCTGGCTGCAGGACCACCTGGACACGGCCCTGTCCCCCTCGGCCCTCGCCGAGGTGATGACGGCCGCCGGTCTCGAAGTGGAGCACGTCGACGACCCGGGCGTGGAGCTGGCCGCCTTCTCCGTGGCGAAGATCGTCTCGGCCGCACGCCACCCGGACGCCGACCGCCTGCAGGTCTGCCAGGTCGACACGCGTGACGGCCGCCGCGAGATCGTGTGCGGCGCGCCCAACGCGCGGGCGGGGCTGACCACGATCTACGCGCCCATCGGCGCCTACGTGCCCGGCCTGGGCGTCACCCTCGTGGAGAAGCCGGTCCGCGGCGTGGTCTCCATGGGCATGCTCTGCTCGGCCAAGGAGCTGAAGCTCGCCGAAGAGTCGGACGGCGTCGTAGAGCTGCCGGACGACTTGGCCGTCGGCGTCTCCGCCGCCCGCGCCTTCGGCCTGGAGCCGGTGATCGACTTCGAGGTGACGCCCAACCGGCCCGACTGGCTGGGCGTGCGCGGGATCGCCCGCGACCTCGCCGCCGCGGGCGCCGGGACGCTGAAGCCCAAGCCGACGCCCGTCGTCGCAGGCGCCTTTCCCTGCCCGATCGCCGTGGAGATCACCGCGCCGGAGCTGTGCCCCTTCCTGGCCGGCCGGCTGGTGCGCGGCGTGCGCAACGGGCCCTCGCCGGCCTGGCTGCAGGAGCGGCTGCGCTCCGTCGGCCAGCGCCCGATCAACGCGCTGGTGGATGTCACCAACCTGCTGTCGCTGGACCGCGCCCGCCCGCTGCACGTCTACGACGCGAAGCTCTTGGTCGGACCGAAGCTGGTGGTGCGCCGCGGCCTGCACGCCCGCGGCGTCGAGGGCGAGGCCGGCGACGAGCACCTCCTCGCGCTCGACGGCCGCCGCTACGACCTCACCGCCGCCATGTGCGTGATCGCCGACGCGGGCGGCGAGCGGCCGGTCGACCTCGGCGGCGTCATGGGCGGCGCCTCCACCGGCTGCTCGGAGGCGACCACCGACGTGTTCATCGAGGCCGCGTGGTTCGACCCGGCCACGGTCGCCGAGACGGGCCGCGCCCTGTCGCTGTTCTCCGACGCCCAGTACCGTTTCGCCCGCGGCGTGGACTCCGGCTTCGTGCGCGAGGGCCTGGACCTCGCCACGGCCATGATCCTGGATCTGTGCGGCGGCGAGGCGTCCGACGTGGTGGAGGCCGGCGCCCTGCCCGCTCCGCCGCAGCCGGTGGCGTTCAACCCGGCGGAGGTGCGGCGCCTCTCCGGCCTGCAGATCCCGCCCGCCCGTTCCGCGGAGATCCTGGAGAGCCTGGGCTTCGGCGTGGACCGCGGCGCCGGCGCTTCGGGCGCCACCGCCCCCGCCGCTTTCTGGACGGTGCACGTCCCCACTTGGCGGCGCGACGTGGACGGCCCCGCCGACCTCGTGGAGGAGATCGCCCGCATCGAGGGCTTCGACGCCCTGCCCGCCACGCCCCTGCCCGTCGTTCCGGCGCGTCCGCAAGGCGTGCTGAGCCCGTTGCAGACGCGGGTGCGCACGGCGCGCCGCGCCCTGGCGGCGCTCGGCTGGGCGGAGACGGTGGGCTGGTCCTTCACCTCGCGCCGCAACGCCGGGCTGTTCGGCGGCGGGGGCGACGCGCTCGTGCTGGCCAACCCCATCGCCGCCGAGCTCGACTGCATGCGGCCCTCCGCCCTGCCCGGCCTGGTCGAGGCGACGGCGCGCAACGCCGCCCGCGGCCGGCCCGACGCCGCCCTGTTCGAGATCGGCCCCGTGTTCGCCGGCGACCGCCCGCAGGACCAGTCCACCGTGATCGCCGCGGTCCTGGCCGCGCACCCGCCCCGCGGGTGGGAGGGCGACGCTCCCGCCCCCCTGTTCCGCCTCAAAGGCGACCTCCTCGCCCTGCTGGACGAGCTCGGCGCGCCGACCGCCTCGCTGCAGGTCGTGCAGGGGGCCGCCTCGCCCTGGTGGCACCCGGCGCAGTCGGCGCGGCTGCAGCTCGGCCCCAAGGCGGTGCTGGCCGAGTGGGGCGCGCTGCACCCGTCCGTGCTCAAGGCCATGGACGCGCCCGGCCCGCTGCACGCCTTCGAGCTGCGGCTGCAGGCCCTGCCCGAGCCCAAGCGCCGCCCCACCAAGACGCGCGGCCCCGCCGACATGCCGGCGCTCCAGCCCGTGTGGCGCGACTTCGCCTTCACGACGGAGGAGGGCCGCGCCGCCGGCGACCTCGTCCGCGCCGCCGCAGGCGCCGACAAGGCGCTGGTGGCCGAGGCCCGCGTGTTCGACGTCTACCGCGGCCCCGGCGTGCCGCAGGGCGCCAAGTCCGTGGCGCTGGAGGTGCGGCTGCAGCCGCGCGACCACACCCTGACGGAGGAGGAGCTGGAGGCCGTCAGCGCCCGCATCGTCGCCGCCGTCGAGAAGACCGGCGCGCGCCTGCGCGGCTGACCGTGGCGCCCGCACCCTTCCAGGCCGAGACCGCCGGCCGGCTGGAGCGGCCCGGCCTCGCCACCCTGGCGTGGCGTCGTGTGGAGGGCGCAGGACCCACGGTCGTCTGGATGGGCGGCTACCGCTCGGACATGACCGGGACCAAGGCGCACGCCCTGTCCGACTGGGCGCGCGCCGCCGGCCGCGGGTTCCTGCGCTTCGACTGGAGCGGCCACGGCGAGAGCGGCGGCGCGTTCGCCGCCTGCACGATCAGCGATTGGCGGCGCGACGCCCTGGACGTGCTCGACACCCTGGTCGACGGCCCCGCCGTGCTGGTCGGCTCCTCCATGGGCGGCTGGGTCGCCACCCTGGCGGCCCTCGCCCGGCCGGAGCGGACGGCCGGCCTCGTGCTGGTCGCCCCCGCACCCGACTTCACGAGCGCCCTGGTCGCCCCGCGCCTGACCGCCGCCGACCGCGCCGCCCTCACCCGCGACGGCGCCTGGACCGACCCGGACGGCCAGACCTACACGGCCGCGCTGCTGGAGGACGGCGCCCGCTGGACGCTGCTGCCCGGCCCCGTCGAGGTGCGCGCGCCCGTGCGCATCCTCCAGGGCGGCCGCGATGAGGCCGTGCCCTGGCGCCACGCCCTGGCGTTCGCCGATGCGTTCGCGGGCGAGGACGTCGTCTTCACCCTCGTCCGCGACGGCGACCACCGCCTGAGCCGGCCGCAGGATCTGGCCAGGCTGACTGCAAGCCTGTGACGGAGCCGCGCCGAGCTCCCGAAGGAACGCGCTCCGTTCTGGCTCCGCACTCGGCGGGCGGCGGCGGCTCGACCGCCGCCGGCGCGGCGGTCGCCGGGCGGCCGAGGTCGGGCCTCAGCTGCTGCAGCCGAGCGAAGCGCAGAGCTGGCGCGCCGCGTCGAGGTGCTGCTGAATGACGGGAACGGCGGCGCGGGCGGCCTCCCGCACGGCGGCGACCTGGCCGCCGTCGGCGTAGCCCTGCTCCACCACCAACGCCTGCTGATGGCCGAGCACCTGATGGCGGACGTAGGTTTTGTCGAAGTCGGGGCCGCGCCGCCCCTGCAGGGCCCCCAGCAGGGCCGCCTGATCGCTGCTCATGGCCGCTTCGGGCGGCGGCAGGCCGGCCGCCGCGACCGCCTGCAGGAGGGCGTGGGTCGTCCGGCCGTGGTCCTGCACCATGCGCCGGGCGAAGGCGCGCACACGCGGGTCGCGTCCCTCGACGTCCGCCACGTGCGCCTCCATCATCTCGAACTGGTCGGAGGCGGCTGCGGCTTGCACGAAGTCGCGGGTGGCCGCCGGCGGGGGCGCGGCCGCCCCGCTGAGAGCCGCGGCCAGCGTGACGCCCGCCAGGGTTGCTGCTTTCATCACGCCCGTCCTGTGCTCCCGAGCGGCGCGGGGCGGCCTCAAGGCTGCCCCTGGCCGCCGCCGGCGCCGTAGATGTTGCCGGTGGTGTAGCTGCCGTCGTCCTCGGCCAAGCGCACGTAGATGCCGGCCAGCTCCGCCGGCTGGCCCGGCCGGCCCAGGGGGGCCGTGGCGCCGAAGGTCACCACCTTGCCCGTGCTGGCCCCGCCCGACACCTGCAGCGGCGTCCAGATCGGCCCCGGCGCCACGCCGTTGACGCGGATGCCCTTGGGCCCGAGCTGCTTGGCCAACGACTTGACGTAGTTCATCGTCGCCGCCTTGGTCTGCGCGTAGTCGTAGAGGTCCGGCGACGGGTCGTAGGCCTGCTCCGACGTGGTGCCGATGATCACCGAGCCGGGCTCCAGGTGCGGCAGCGCCGCCTTGATGATCCAGAACGGCGCGTAGATGTTGGTCTTCATCGTCCAGTCGAAGTTCTCGCTGGTGATGTCGAGGATCGACTCGTGCGACTGCTGCCGGCCGGCGTTGTTGACGACGATGTCCAGCCCGCCGAGCCCGCGGACCGCCTGGGCGACCAAGCTCTGGCAGAACGCCTCGGTCCGCAGGTCGCCGGGGATCGGCACCGCCGTGCGGCCGGCGCGACGGATCAGCTCGACCACCTCGCGGGCGTCGGGCTCCTCGGCCGGCAGGTAGTTGATGGCCACGTCCGCGCCCTCGCGGGCGTAGGCGATCGCGGCGGCGCGGCCCATGCCGCTGTCGCCGCCCGTGATCAGCGCCTTGCGCCCGCTCAGCCGTCCGGAGCCGACGTAGCTCGTCTCCCCGTGGTCCGGCCGCGGGTCCATGCGGCCCGCCAAACCCGGCCACGGCTGGGCCTGCGCCGGGAACGGCGGCTTGGGATGCTTGTCGCGCGGGTTCTGCTTGCCGCCGCGCGCCTGCGCCGCGGGTTGGGCGGACGCCGGGGCCGCCACGGCCGCCGCGGCTCCGGCGGTGGCCGCGGTCATGAGTCCGCGGCGCGTCGTGTCTTGCATGCGGGTTCGCCTCTGCTGGTCCATCGGTTAAGGCGCGAGCCGGCCGCTTGGTTGCGTCGGGGGGAGCTAAGCTCCTGACGCTATGGAGTTTGTGGAGGCGTCCGCCCTGAAGCCCGCGCTCCCTGGCTCCCGAGCTTCACGGCCGACGGGATGACGCACCCGCGCTTCGGCGCCGATGCGGTTCCAACATCCAGCCTCTCAACAGCACGCGAAGGCTCCCAGCTCGGCCCCTGCGCCGGCCAGAACCGACAAGACCGGCGCCGCTCACAACCGGGCGCAGGCTCATGACTTCGCGACTAAGTCTCATGTTCTGCGGATCAGCTGGATGTGATCTTGATGCGGAAAGGATTTCACCTCCTCAACGGTCCGTTCCTGACCGTCGGCAACTTGACTCTCCTATCAACCGCCGCATTCTCTCTACGAAGAACCCGCAACGGAGAACGAGCATGACGGACGAGACGAAGCCTGTGTCGCGGCGCTCCGTCGCGGTCGGGGCGGCCATGCTGGCGGCTGCGCCGTTCCTGGCGCCTACGACCGCCTCAGCGGGCGTGGTGACGCAGCAGAACGCCAAGTATCAGCCGGCGCCCAAGGGGCCGGCGCACTGCTCGCTGTGCAAATACTACCTTCCGGGCGCCAAGCCGGACGCCCCTGGCGCGTGCAAGCAGGTCGCAGGCGTCATCTCGCCCAACGGCTGGTGCCAGTTCTACGCCAAGAAGGCCGCCTGACCTCAGCCTTTCCGACCCACGGCGTCGACAAGGGGCTTCCGCGCGAGCGGAGGCCCCTCGCCTGTTCTGGGCGGCGGGATCGACGACGGACGACGTCTCGAGAAACCTCGTCCGTCGCGCCTCACGCCTTTCTCCTGGCGGGTCGCTAGGCGGCGATCGCGCGCCGGCCGAGAGCGCACATCGACCACAGTTCGGACAGGGCGCGCACGAGGTGTGCGACATCCGCGTCCGAGTGGACCGGCGAGGGCGTGATGCGCAGGCGCTCCGTGCCGCGAGGCACCGTCGGGTAGTTGATCGGCTGGATGTAGACGCCGTAGCTGTCCAGCAGCCGGTCGCTGATCATCTTGCACTTGACCGGGTCGCCGACCACCACCGGGATGATGTGGCTCTCGTTCTTCATGAGCGGGATGCCCACCGCCTCCAGCCGGTCGCGCACGAGGTCCACGCGGTTGCGCTGGCGCGCGCGCTCCACGCCGCTCGCCTTGAGGTGGCGCACGCTGGCCAGGGCCCCCGCGGCGAGCGTCGGCGACAGGGCGGTCGAGAAGATGAAGCCCGAGGCGAAGCTGCGGATGAAGTCGCACAGGGCCGTGGACGCGGCGATGTAGCCGCCCATCACGCCGAAAGCCTTGGCCAGCGTGCCCTCGATGACCGTGATGCGCTCCATGAGCCCCTCGCGCTCCGCCACGCCGCCGCCCCGCGGGCCGTAGAGGCCGACCCCGTGCACCTCGTCGAGGTAGGTCAGCGCCCCGAACTCGTCCGCGAGGTCGCACAGCTGCGCCAGGGGCGCGATGTCGCCGTCCATGGAGTAGACCGACTCGAAGGCGATCAGCTTGGGCGCGGCGGGGTGGGCCGCCTCCAGCCTGCGTCGCAGGTCGGCCATGTCGTTGTGCGCGAAGATCACGCGCTGCGCCCCGCTATGGCGGATGCCTTCGATCATGGAGGCGTGGTTGCAGGCGTCGGAGAAGACGATGCAGCCGGGCAGGCGCGAGGCCAGGGTCGACAGGGCCGCCATGTTCGACACGTAGCCGGAGGTGAAGGTCAGGGCCGCCTCCTTGCCGTGCAGGTCGGCCAGCTCGCGCTCCAGGAGGACGTGCTGGTGGTTGGTGCCGGAGATGTTGCGCGTGCCGCCCGCGCCGGCGCCGCACCGGTCCAGCGCCTCGTGCATGGCGGCGAGCACGGCGGGGTGCTGCCCCATGCCCAGGTAGTCGTTGGAGCACCAGACGGTGACGTCCCGCACCTCGCCGTCGACGTGGCGCACGGCGCGGGGGAAGGCGCCCGCCCGCCGCTCCAGCTCGGCGAAGACGCGGTAGCGGCCCTCCGCGCGCAGGCTGTCGAGCTCGCCCTGGAAGAAGGCTTCGTAGTCCATCGGGCGCGGTCCTTCGGTCATGGTCGGCGCGTCAGTTCGGGGTGTCGGCGGCGGGCAGGGCCCAGCGCCACAGGGCGGCGTCGGCGCGGGGCAGCGCCATGAAGGCGTGCTCGAGGGCGGCGAGGGCGGCGAGCGCGCCGACGAGGACGCCGCCCGTCGCCGTGAAGGCGCTCGCGGCGGAGTCGAGCGCCGCGGCCCCGCCGGCGGCCGCGGCGAGGGCCAAGCCGGCCAGCGACACGGGGTAGAGGGCGCTCACCCGCCCCTGGCGCAGGTAGGTGGCCAGGTGGCGCAGGTGCGGCGGGAACAGCTCGACGCTGAAGGCGGGCGCGCCCAGGAACAGGTTCAGCTTGGCGCTGAGCCGCGCGGCGAACAGCAGCAGGAAGGTCCAGCCTCCGACCGGGTTCGCGCCCCCCAGCGTCAGGGCGGCGGCGGCGGCGGCGGTCAGCGCCAGCGCCAGCTCGTGATGCATCAACGTGGCCGCCGCGGCGCGGAACCTCGCCCAGCCGCGGGCGCCGGGCGGGCAGGCGGCGCGAGACGGCCCGGTCACCCGGCCGGTGAGGAAGCTGAGCTCGTGCCAGCCCCACAGCACCACGGCCGCGGTGAAGGCTGCGAAGGCGGCCGCCGGCGTCGCCCGTCCGCGCGTGAGCGCCAGCACGGCCACCGCCCCGACCGCCAGCGCGGAGGCGCACAGGAGGCTCAGCCCGTACGACCGCGGCCGCCGCGTCAGCCACAGGAGCGCCCCCGTGCTGGCCCACCACAAGGCAGGCGCCCACACGACGGCGGCGACGACGGCGGCCACGGTCATCGCCTCACCACGTCGGCTGCAGGCGCGGCGACGCGGGAAGCGCGTTGCGGATCGACGGCAGGGCGAACAGCCGCGCGAACACCGCGCCCGCCTGCACCACCAGACCCGCGCGCCTGAGCGCGCCCAGCAGCCCTCCCCGCGCCTTCGCCGCGTCCATGGCCGCCACGACCGCCGCCATGCGCGCGAAGCCGCGGCGCGAGGCCGGCGCGTTTGTGTCGAGCACCAGCGGGAACACCTGCCGCGAGATCTGCGAGCAGCAGTCGAAGACTTCGTAGTCGTAGTCTGTGGGGTCCACGCCCAGCGCCGCGTGGAACGCCGGCCGCGCATGGTCACGGACGTACATGGTGAGGTAGACGGACAGCAGGAAGAACTTCACCCACAGGCGGTTCGCACCCCGCAGCAGCTTGGGCTCTGAGCGCATCAACAGCGCGAACGCCTCACCGTGGCGGAACTCGTCGTTGCACCACTCCTCGAACCATTTGAAGATAGGGTGGAAGCGCTTCTCCGGATGCGCCTGAAGGTGACGGAAAATGGTGATGTAGCGCGCGTAGCCGATCTTCTCCGACAGGTATACAGCGTAGAAGATGAACTTGGGCTTGAAGAAGGTGTACTTCTTCACCTTGGTCAGAAAGCCTAGATCGACTCCGATGTCATAGTCCTTCAGGCACTCGTTGATGAAGCCGGCGTGGCGGGCCTCGTCGCGGCTCA
>CAXTCO010000055.1:0-12308 GCA_964242255.1 uncultured Caulobacteraceae bacterium
GCTCCAGCGCGCGCTGCCCCGCGCCGGGGGCGGCGAGCCGGTCGAGGTTCGCGACCGCGCGCTCCCACGGCACGGCGCCGCGCCGCTCGGCGGCGCGCAGGTGGCGGGCGGGGTCGTAAAGGCTGACCCCCGTCAGGAGGGCGCGCGCTTCCAGGAGGCCGACGCGGCGCAGCAGGGTGGCCTGCGCGACGTAGCGGTCGCGGCCGCGGTCGAAGCCCTCCAGCTCGGCGTCGCGCACGGTCTGCTGGGCGTAGAGCACGTCGAAGGTGGAGCGCAGGCCGACGCGGTATTCGTTCAGCATGCCGTCCAGCTGCACGGCGGCGGCGGCGCGGCGGCGCTCCACGGTCTCGGCCGTGCGCTCGGCGGCGAGCTTCTGGTTCCACGCGGTGCTGACGGTGCGCACCAGCTCGCGCCGCGCCGCCTCGATCCGCAGCCGGTCGACGCTGTTGCGGTCCTCGGCCTGGCGCACCTGCGAGGTGATCGAGCCGCCCGCGGCCAGGGGCACGGTGACGACCACGCTTCCCGTGAAGTCGCGGTCCTGGTTGTTGATCTGCTGCGGGTAGAGCTGGCCGCCGGCCACGGCCGTGCCGCGAAGGGCCACGGTAGGGCGCCCCGCCGCCCGGGCGGAGGCGATCTGCTGGCGCGAGGCCTCCTCGTTGTGGCGCGCTTCGGCCAGCTCGGGGCTGTTGCGCTCGGCGAAGTCGAAGGCGGCGTCCGCGTCCTTGGGGGCCTGCGGCAGAGCGGGCTCGGGCTCCAGCACGCCGGGGGCGTCGCCGACCACGGCCTGGTAGTCGGTGCGCGCGCTTTCCAACGCCAGCTCGGCGGCGACGGTCTGGCCGCGGGCCACCTCCAGCTGGGCGGTGGCCTGGGCGATGTCGGTGCGCGTGACCTCGCCGGCGGTGCGGCGGGCGTCGATCTCCCTGGTGATCGCCTCCAGCTCGGAGACGCTGCGGCGCCACACGGCCAGCTCCGCGCCATAGCGGCGCACGTCCACGTAGGCGGTGATCACCTGAAGCAGGAGGTCGCCCTCCGTGGCGCGCAACTGGTCCCGCGCCGATCCCACCTGCGCCTCGGCGGAGGCGCGGTCGGCGGTCGCCTTGCCGCCGGTGTAGAGGGGCTGGCTGAGGCTGAGGGCCGCCTGACGCTCCGTCTGGTCGACGGTGGACGCGCCGGGGGAGAACAGGGACGCGCCCTGCACCGTGCGGTCGACCTCCAACGCGAGCTGCAGGTTGGCGGAGGGCCGCAGCTCGGCCAACGCCTGCGCCACGCCCTCGTCGGCGGCGCGCAGCTGGTAGCGGCCGCCCTGCAGGGTGGGGTTGCTGCGGTAGGCGCGGGCCACCGCGTCGGCCAGGGTGTCGGCGGACGCGGGCGCGGCCGCCGTGAGCGCCACGAGGGCGCACGCGGTGAGGGAACGTCGGCGCACGGCGGTCAGTCGACCGGGCAGCCGAGCCGGCGCGCCGCGTCCAGCATCGGGGCGAAACCGCGCAGGCGGAAGCGGCGCACGCGGGTCTCGCCGCCAGCCTCGACCTCGACGGTCCGCACGCCCTTCACCTCGGCGTCGGGCAGCCAGGCCACGCCGCCGAAGCCGTCGTCGACACGGGGGCCGTCGACGGGGATCTGCGCCGCGACGAAGGCGGGGTAGCGGTCGGACCAGCGGCGGAGCGCCCCGCCGTCCAGACGGTAGACGGCGTGCAGCACGTCGCGCCCGTCGCCCACCCGCAGGCCCAGGGCGCCCGGCTGGTGCGTCATGCGGCCGTCGACGGAGAACAGCCGGCAGGTGGTCCGCCCGGCGAAGGCGTCGTGGCGGACGGCGAGGCGCCATCCGTCCTGCTGATACAGCTGCTCGGACGGCGATGCGGCGGCGGCGGACGCTCCCGACGCGAGAAGCGCCGCGAGCAGGACGAAACGGGCGGACACGCGACAACTCCTATCCCTGACGTTCCCGGCCGGGAACGTCGGCGGGGGCGCGGCCTGTCGGCCGCGCCCCCGCGTCTTCAACTCACCCTGGCGGCAGGTCAGCCGCCGAGGCCGCTCCCGCCGCTCGAAGCGGGCTTGGTCCCTACCACACCGTCGCCGTTGAGGTCTTTGGAGAACAGGGTCTCGGCCTGGCCGATGGTGGTGGAGTTGAACGACTGCTCCCCCGTCCAGTGGCCGTTGGCGTCGAGGATCCAGGCGTAGCTCACGCCCGAGAACGGGTTCTGGTCGAGCACCCGCGTCTGGCCCTGACTGTCGGTGGCGATGGCCACCAAGCCCGAGTTGGGCCGCTGGAGCAGCACGTCGCCCCAGTCGGACCCGCTGCGCGTGACCATGATCGGCGCCTGCCCGTTCACCTGCGCGAAGGCCACGCCGGTGGTGGGATCGACGTAGAGCGCGTCCGAACCGTTCTTCTCGACCAAGTTGAGCTGCGAGGTCTGCTCCGTGATCGGCTGGGCGTTCTGCCCGATCATGCCGTCGTTGTTGAGGTCGCGGCGGAACAGGGTCTCCGCCTGGCCGAAGGTGGAGGCGTCGAAGGTCTGCTCGCCCGTCCACTTGCCGTTGGAGTCCAGAGTCCAGGCGTAGACGGTGTTGGAGTTCTTGCTCTGGTCCAGCACGCGGATCTGGCCCTGAGCGTCCACCGTGACCGCCGACAGGCTGTAGTCGGCGCGGGTCAGCTGCACGCCGGCCGGGTCGTAGCCGTCGCGGGTGATGGCGATCGGATCGCGGCCGGGCGCCGCGACGTAGGCGACGCCCGTGGCGGTGTTCTGCCACAGGTAGTCGTCCTGGTCGCGGGCGATCAGCTTCATATTGTCGCCGATCGTTCCATCGCCGTCGAGGTCTTTGTTGAACAGCGTCTCGGCCTCAAAGGTCGAAGACTTGTTGAACGACTGCTCTCCGGTCCACTTGCCTGTCGCGTCCAGGTACCAGGCGTAGCTCACGTCCGAGTTCGGGCTGGTGTCGAGCACGCGAAGGTTGCCCTGGTTGTCGGTGGCGACGGCCGAGAGGCTGTAGCCGTTGTGCTGCAGCTGCACGTCGCCCCAGCCGTCACGCGTCACCTTGAGAGGATCGGCGGCTCCGGACTGGACATAGGCCACGCCGGTCACAGTGTTGACGTAGAGGCTGTCGGTTCCGTTCTGGGTGACCAGCTTCATGTTGTCGCCGACCACGCCGTCGCCGTCGATGTCCTTGCCGAACCGCAGCTCCGCCTGGAAGACGGTCGCGGCGTCGTAGGTGGTCTGGCCCGTCAGCTTGCCCGTGGCGTCCACCGTCCACAGGGTGGCGCCGCCCACGCCCGGCTTGGTGTCGAGCAGCAGGGTCGCGCCCCCCGTCACGTTCACGTCGGAGAAGCTGGAGCCGCTCCGCGTCAGCGGAACGTCGCCGGGGGCGGAGGCCGTCCCCTGCAGCTTCACCGGCGCGCCCCCCTGCACCGACAGGTAGGCCAGCCCCGTGGCGGGGTCGACGTAGAGGGTGTCGCCCCCGCCCGCGGCCACTTGCTTGAACTGCGGACCGGTCGGCTGCGCCGGAGTCGTCGGCTGCGTCGAGACCGGGACGCCGGCGATCGTGCCGTCGCCGTTCAGGTCCTGGTTGAAGATCGATTCCGCCGAGCCGAGCTGGTCGCCGGAGTAGACGGTCTGGTCGACGTAGGCGCCCGTGGCGTCCAGCTGCCAAGCCCAGTGGGTGGAGCCTACGGACTTGTCGGCGCCGTTGCCGTCCATCACCCGCAGGTTCCCCTGCGCGTCGCGGCCGATGGCGAAGAGCGTCCCCCCGCCGTGGGCCAGCGCCACGAGGTTCCCGTCACGGGTGATGTTCAGGTAGGAGCCGTTCTCCAGGCGGATCACCGCATTCCCCTTGGCGTCCGCCAGGAGGCTCAGCCCGCCGTTCTTGGCGACGAACTGGTTGAGCGGAGCGGGAAGGACCCCGTCGCCGTTCAGGTCCACCTGGAACAGCGCTTCGGCGCCGGAGATCGCCGCGGCCGTGTAGGCGGCCTTGCTTTGGAGCACGCCGTCCGAATTGAAGGTCCAGCCCACCGGCGCGGTGCCCGTGGCGGTGTCCAGCAGCACCACACTCCCGCTCTCGTCGACGCCGACGCCGGTGAAGGCCCCGCCCGCCGCGGTGGCCGCCAGTTGCGCGCCGCTGACCGTCAGCTTCTTAAGCGAGCCGTCCGCGTGCTTCAGGTAGACGAAACCGTTCCCGCCGTCGGCGACCAGCGTCAGCGCGCCGTTCGTGCCGAGCGTTTTCAGCACGCCCGCCTGAACCACGCCGTCGCCGTTGAAGTCCTGCCCGTAGATCGGCTCAAGCGTGGCGAAGTCACGGTTCCCATAGAGCGCGCCGCCGCTGTCCTGCACCCTGTAGTTCGAGGACAACGTCTTGTCGTAGAACGGCGCGGTTCCATTCGGGCCGCCCGCCAGAAGCAGGTGGATCGCGCCCGACGAGTCGCGGCCGACGGCCACCAGCTTGTCGCCGTTGGCGGCCTTCACCTTCTCCCGGGTGCCGTCGTCGCTGGCGAGCACCGCGCGGGGATCGGCCTTGCCGTCCGTGATCCAGGCGTAGCCGGTGTTGGCCTCCACCGAGAGGGTCAGGGCGCCGTCGCCGCTCTTGGCCACGGTGGTGAGGGGATTGGCCGGCGGGTCCAGCGGCAGGTCGAGCGGAACCGACGCCGGGCGCTGATCGACGACGGCCGAGAAGTCCGTGACGTACGTCTGCCCGTCGGGCGTCAGGGCGTCCATGCTGTTGACGCCCACCTGCAGCTTGGTCCCGTCGCTGAAGGTGACGGTGGTCGCGTTGGACACCGAAGGGTTCCAGGCGACATAGGTCTTGGCGCCGTTCTTCACGTAGACGGCCGCGTAGGGCGAGTCCGCGTGCGTGGTGATGTCGATCTGCCCCATCGCCTGCAGGCTCTCGATGAAGGCGATGGTGTCGGCCTTCGACTCCTCGCCGGCGCCGTCCTTGTAGCCGGCGGCCAGCTGCTTCTGGTAGTCGGCCATGGCGGCGTCGGGGTCGCCCAGCGCCAGGTACTTGTCAAAGCTGTTGGACCACAGGTCGTTCACGGCCGGGCCTTCGCTCTTGCCCGTCTTCGGATCGATCGTAGCGGTCGCCGCGGCGATCTGTTGGTTCAGTTCGTTGAAGTCCTGCGAGACCTCCTGCGGGTACTCGCCCAGGAACAGCGAGCTCTGCGACAGAATAGGCGTCTCGTTGATGCCTTGCACGTACCAGGGCTGAGCGCCGAAATAGGTGCTGTAGCCGGCGCCGTCCGCGCCCAGGATGCCGATGCGGCTGTGATCGAAGCCCTGCGGGAACGCGGTGTTGTTCACGTCGAGGTAGTAGTCGGCGAAGGTCTGGCTCTCGGTCGTGTAGAGGTACTGGCCGAGGTTCTCCATCTGCGCCTCACCCGTCGCCGCGCCCCAGCGCGCCACGGCCGCGTCGAAGTTCAGCGACTCCGAGGCCGACTCCTGCGTGATGCCGAAGCCGGTGCCCGAGGCCCAGTTGTGGCCGGCGTACGAGTCGAACGCGCGCAGGTAGCCGAAGGTCGGGTCGTTGCGGTCGGGGTTGTTGGCGTTCTTGATCACCATGTCGACCATGGCGCCGAAGTTGCTCTGCTTGGCCCAGGTCGGGTCCAACGTGGCGATGGTCGCGGCCGCGTTGACCATGTAGCCGAGCTGCAGGGTCAGGTCGTTGCTCTTGTCGTCCGCATCGAAAGAGCCGGGGTAGCCGATCATGGCCGCCCACATCTTATCGTAGACGAACTCGTACCTGTCGCCGTCAGAGGCGGTGAACCACGTCTTAAGCTGGTTCTCCGCCGCCGTCAGGAAGGTGTCGCGCGCTTGGCCGTAGCCGACCTGCTGCGCCAGCATGGCCAGGTCGGTGTATTTGGAGACCGCGCGCGAGCCGTAGTAGACGTCGGAGCCGAGGTTCTGGCCGCTGGCCAGGAACGTCTTCAGCTGGTCGTGGATGAGGTTCTGCAGCTGCGCCTTCTGATCGTCAGTGCCGAGGAACGGCATCAGCGGCAGGATCGGCGCCAGCTGCATGGTGGTCGAGAAGCTGGACCCGGCGAACCCCTTCATCTCGCCGCGCGCCGAATCGTAGGAGTAGTTCTCGGTCGTCGCGTCGCTGTTGGCGTACTGGTGATAGTACAGGGCCGTCAGCGGGCTGCTGGACAACCCCGCTTCGGTCGATTGCATCTGCGTCGTGTAGTTGAAGCTGGTGGTCAGCGTGTTGGTGGCCTTGTCGACCGAGTACTCGGCGTCGGTGCCGGTCACCTCGGCGAAAGCATGCTGGCGGAAACTCATCAGCGTGCCGACCGTCGCGTCCGGCAGGATGGCGACGGAGTAGTAGTTGCTGCCGTCGAGGCTGGAATCCAGGCCGGTCGCCGTGTAGTTCCAGGTCACGTCAGAGTTGGCGAAGATGCCGTAGTTCTGGCCGTTGATGGTGACGCCGACGACGCCGCCCTGGTTGTACCAGACCTGCCCGGGACCCGTGTAGCCGCCGGTGCTCGTCTTGGGGACCACGTGCAGGCTGTCGGTGGAAGGCGTGGAGCCCGGCGTCGCCGCCAGCGTGCTGGTCTGGTCGCCCGGCGTCGCGCCGCCCTGGACATAGAGCGTCGACGAGGGCAGCGCCGCGCCGTTGGCGCTCAGGCTGGTGTAGGGCAGCGTCACCGAGCTGGAGGCGCTGTCGGTCTGCAGCGAGATGTTGTCGCCTTGGCCGTTGATCCGCCACAGATCGACCTTCACCGATCCGTTCTTCATGTCCTGCATAGCCGAGCCGGTCGAGGACAGCAGCTTGGCGTTGCCGGAGTTGTAGTTCTCCCAGCCGACGGATGCGTCGGTGGAGAAGGTGTCATAGAGTTCCGTACGGTCGACCTTGCCGTCACCGTTGAAGTCGTAGGACACCAGCAGCCGCACTTGGTCCGCAACCTCTCGGCCGGCGTCCAGAGGCAGGTTGAAGCCCAACGCCTGCTGATTGTAGGCGCCGGTCAGGCCGGTGGCCGTGTAGGTCAGCTGGTTGAACGGCGTCGTATTCGATTTTTTGTCCAGCACGTTGAAGTCGATCGTCACGTCGGCGCTGGACAGGCGGTTGACGTAGGTGAACAGCCCGCCCTGCACCATGGTGGCGCGCATCTGGCCGCCCCAGTCCGCCGTGGCCGACCAGTCACTCTGGGCCGCCATCTTGGTCTGGTCGACGTTGAGGCCGACCAAGCCCAGCGTCATATCGGGGCCGGTGGGGCCGAAGCTGTAGCCGTTTCCGTCCGCGCCGACCGTCGGCGTGCTAACGTTGGCGATCTGCAACCCGTTCGCCGCCGTCTCGAAAGACTGCGGGTTGGTGTTCATCCACTGAGTGAAGCCGTTGTACTGGTGGTAGACCAGCGGCGTGAAGATCGAGTTGGTGGGCGGGTCGCCCTGGAAATCGGCCGTGACGGCGGGCGTCACAGGATTGTCTGGCGTGACTCGTTCGCCCTTCGAGTTGAATTTGCCGTTGCTGTCGGTGAAGCCGACACTTCCGGTCGGAAACACTGTGTCGATGTCTCCGGCGCCGACCTGGATGTATCGCGACGACGTTGTGTCCGACATGCTGTCTCCGAAATCAGGGGTGTCAGGGTTGGAAGGAGGGGCTGGCTGAACCGGAGCGTCCGGTCCGAACACCGAGCCTTACGAGGGTCGAGCGGGGCCTGCGCACGCCGCGCAGGCGTCTTCAGGGCGGTCGGCGGCCGGAATGTTCGATGACGCCATGCGCGACCGCCTCGCTCGACGCCGTCACGCAATATTGCGCTCCGGCTTCAGACTTGAAACGGCCTACATGGCCAAGCTGAGCCATGCAAGAGATATTCACGCACTTTCGTGACGCTCGACTAACCCGCGTTAAGACGAACGGCATAAAACTCGTATTGATCGACAAGGTTCCGCGACTATTTCCGATTTCGGCTGTCGATGTTTCTGAACGCCGTTCACCTGAAGCTCGGCGCTTCAGAGTCGACGGCGCCCGGCTCATCTTTCACGCGCGGCTTCGAGGCGGGCCTGGTCGATGGGGCTCAGCAGGTAGCTCAGGATGGAGCGGCGGCCGGTGCGGATGTCGGCGGTGACCGCCATGCCGGGGCCGAGCGGCACCACGCGGTCGCCCCGGTTGATGGTGGAGCGCGAGAGCGAGATGCGCGCCACGTAGACCGGGCCCGCCCTGCGGTCGTCCACCGCGTCCGGGTTCACGCTCTCGATCCGGCCGGCGATGGCGCCGTACCGGGTGAAGGGAAAGGGCTCGACCTTGACCACCACCGGCTGGCCCGGGCGCACGAAGCCCACGTCCTTGTTCAGCACCTTGGCCTCGACGGTCAGGGCGCCGCGCGGCACCACCACCATGAGCGTGCGCGCCGCCTCCACGACGCCGCCCACCGTGTGGACGGCCAGCTGCTGCACCACGCCGTCCACGGGCGCGGTCAGCCGCTGCAGGTGGCTCTTCTGGCGCGCCTTGGTCAGCTCCTCGCTGCGCATCATGGCGTCGCCCTGCGCCTTGGCGAGGTCGGACAAGGCTTGGCGTCGCGCCTGCTCGCGCGCCTCGCCGGCCTGCTGGCCGAACTTGGCGGCGTCCGACAGGCTGCGCGCCTGCTGGGCGGAGGCCACGTCGCGCTGGCCCGCCTCCGAGTGGCGCTGCCGCTCCAACTCCAGAAGGCGCAGACCGGGCGCGTAGCCCTTGGCCTCCAGCCCGTGCATGGCGCCCAGCTCGCGGTCCAGCACGGGCAGCGTCTGGTCGTAGGTGTGCATCTGGTCGGCGGCGGCCTGCGCCTCAGACAGGGAGGAGGCGCGGGCGGCGGCGGCCCCGGCCGCGGCGGCGCGCGTTTCGGCGACCTGGGCCTCGATCAGCCTGCGCTGGACGGCGACCACCTCGGGAGAGGCGCCCGCCGGGGGGACGAAGCCGCCGCCGCCTGCACCCAGGGCGCCTGCGATCGCCTGGTTGCGCGCCACGTCGAGCTGCGCGTTCAGCAGCGCCTTCTCCGCCTGCGCCTCCTCGGCGCCGGACATGGTGGGGTCGAGGTCGATCAGCGGCTGCCCCGTGCGGACCGTGTCGCCGTCGCGGACGTAGATCCGGCGCACCACGCCGCCGCCGGCGGCCTGCACCAGCTTCACGTCATCGACGGGCGTGATGCGTCCCTGCGCGGAGGCCACGACGTCCACCTGGCCGATCGCGAGCCACCCCCCTGTGACGACCAACCCCCCCATCAGCACCCACGCGGTGAGGCGCCCCGTGGGCGAGACGGGGCGCTCGATCACGGCCAGCGCCGCCGGCAGGAAGTCGGCCTCTGTGGGGACCAAGCGCGCCTTCCCGCCCGCCCTCTCCTGCTGAAGGGCGGTGCGTGCGATGCGCCAGTGGCGGCCGACGGCGTTCAAGCGGACGCGGACTCTCTTTGAGGCATGGGGCAAATCGGCGCCGAGACGCCGCCGTCCTTACGTAGATGGCCGAACATGTTAGCGCAATCAGAAAGCTTGGCCATAACGTGGATGCGCGTCAAGCATGGCGAAAGCGCATCCGACCTCGCGAAGGACCCGCGTCCCTTCAGGGCGCCGCGGGCTCAGCCGCGCTCCAGCCGCCGCCCAGGGCGCGATGGAGGTCCTCCAGACGCTGGGCCAGGTCGGCCTGCGCCTGCGCGCTCCGAAGCGCCCGGCCGGCGTTGGCGCGCACCCGCTCGCTCTCCCCGTCGATGGCGCCGGCCGAAGCATGGAGACGGTCGAGGAAGGCCTGCGCGTCGTCGCGCGTGACGACGCGGTGCGGCGTGTCCAGGAACTCGGCCGGACGGCTGTAGGTCCCGCCGCTCTGGTCGACGACGTAGGGGGGCCGGCGCTCTCGCCCATGGCGGAGGACAGGGTGTTCCGGCCGAAGTCGAAGGGCCGGGCCCGCCCCGGGCCTCAGGCGTAGAGCACCACCGACCTGTTCACGCGCGCGGCGGGCGCGGCGTTCCGCGAGAAGGCGTCGGCGCGCGGATGATCGACCCTGCGGTGCGGCCCGGCGAAAGATCGCGACCTGTGGTCAGCGGTCTCGGCCGGCGCCCCGCCACGACGCCGCCAGCGCCGCATCCCAGTCCACGCATGACAGGTCCGGCGCGACCATGTCGGCGCCGGCCAGCACGCCCGGCTCGCCCACGCCGAGGGCGTGCATGCCGGCCGCCTTGATGCCGGCGACGCCGGCGCGGGAGTCCTCGACGCCCAGGCAGCGGTCGGGCGGGACGCCCAGGGCTCGCGCGGCGGCGAGGAAGATGTCGGGCGCGGGCTTGCCGTGCGGCACGCAGGCAGGGTCCACCACCACGTCGAGCAGGTGCTCCACCCCCAGCCGGCGGATCAGCAGGGGAGCGTTGCGGCTGGCGGAGGCCAGGGCCGTCGCGAGGCCGCGGGCGCGGGCCAGCTCCAGCGCCTCGCGCGCGCCGGGCAGGAGGTCGCCGGGGCCGAAGCCCTCCACCCGCTCGAGGTAGCGGGCGTTCTTGCGCGCCGCCAGCGCCGGCCAAGTCCCGGGCGGCGGCGGGGCGGGCGCGCGGGCCAGGATGAGCCGGAGCGACTCCATGCGGTCGACGCCCTTGAGCGCCTCGTTGGCCGCCTCGTCGAAGGGGGCGCCCAATTCGTCGGCCAGCGTCTTCCACGCGGCGTAGTGGGCGCGGGCGGTGTCGGTCAGGACGCCGTCGAGGTCGAACACCAGCGCCTGCACGGGGGCGTCGGCGGGCGCTTCCCCCACGACCACCGTCGGCCGGGCGACCTCCTCGCCGGGCGCGAGGCGCACCTCCAGCCCGTCGTGGCGGAAGGTGAGCGGCGCACCCCCTCCCAACGCGTAGCGCACGCTCGGCCCGTCCACTTCCACGCGCAGGCGGGCGCCGCGCCAGGTCAGGCCGAAGCCGTAGCGGGGGAGCTCGGCGGGCGCCTGGGGGAGGAAGGCGAGTCCCCCGCCGGCCCCCACCCGCAGGCCGGCGAAGCCCCACGCGACCGATAGCCACCCGCCGGCCATGGCCGCCATGTGCAGCCCGTGTCCGGCGTTGGCGTGGAGATCGTTCAGATCGACGAAGGCCCCCGTGCGCAGGAAGTGCGCCGCCTGGGCCGTGCGGCCCACGGCGGCCGCGACGACGGCGTGGGCCGTGGCGGAGAGGGTGGAGTCGTGGGCCGTGCGCGGCTCGTAATAGGCCAGGTCGCGGCGCATCAGCGGCCGAGCCGTCTCCTCCGGCAGGAGCGCATGGGCCTGCACCACGCTGGCCTGCTTCAGCACTTGGTGGCGGTAGAGCGTGAGCGGGTGGTGGTGGAGCAGGAGCGGGTGGTCGGCCCGGTCCTCGCGGAACGGCCAGGCCGGCTTGTCCAGGAAGGCTGCGTCCTGCGGATGCACGCTCAGCCGCGCGTCGACGGGCAGGTGCATGGCGTCGGCCGCCGCAAGCCAAGCGGCGCGCTCTGCGGCGTCCGGCGCGTGCGGCGCGTCCGCGGCGGTGCGGCCGGCCAGCTCGAGGGCGTAGCGCAGATGCGCGCGCGCCATGCGGCTGGTGTGGTGGTCGTCGTCGACGACCGCGCTGTACTCGTCCGGCCCGGTGACGCCGCAGATGCGGAAGGCGCCGCCCCGGCGCGCGTCGTGGAAGCCGGCCTGCAGCCACACGCGGGCGGTCTCCCACACCATGGCCGCCGCCTCGCCGAGCACGAAGGCGTCGTCGCCCGTGGCGCGGTCGTAGACGCGTACGGCCCAGGCGATGTCGGCGTTGATGTGCAGCTGCGCCGAGCCGGAGGGGAAGTAGGCCGAGGACTCCCGCCCCGCGATGGTGCGCCAGGGGTACAGGGCGCCGCGGCCGAAGTTCAGCTCGCGGGCGTGGGCGCGCGCGGCGTCCAGCGTGCGCACGCGGAAGGCCAGCTGGCTGCGCGCCCGCTCGGGCGCGGTGACGGCCAGGACGGGAAGGGCGAACACCTCCGAGTCCCAGAAGACGTGGCCCTCGTAGCCTTCGCCGGTCAGCCCCTTGGCGGCGAGGCCGCTGCGGCCGTCCGCGGGGGCGCTGCGGTGCAGCTGGGCCAGGTTGAACCGCAAGGCCCGGGTGAGCGCGGCGTCGTCGCCCGCGTGCACCTCGGCCACGGTCCACAGCGCCTGCAGCTCGGCGGCGGCCGCGGCGCGGACCTGCTCGTAGCCCGCCGCCTGCGCGCGGGCGGCGAGACGGACCGGCAGGGCCGCGGCGTCGACCTCGTCCATGGGTCCGCCCGCGTAGGCGGCGACGGTGTCGAGGCGGAGCCCGCCGCCCGGCGCGAGCCGCCCCGCGAAAACGGCGGCTGCGGCGTCTCCGCGGACGCCCGAGCGGGCGCCGTCCAGCTCCAGGCCCTCGACGCGCCGCGCCACGGCGCAGC
>CAXTCO010000056.1:0-12090 GCA_964242255.1 uncultured Caulobacteraceae bacterium
CTGCACGACCTGCACGACCTGCACGACCTGCACGACCTGCACGACCTGCACGCGGTCGCCGGCGTGTCAGGCCGCCCGCCGCCTGCGAAGCCGCGCCAGCCGTCGCAGCCGCCGCCAGAAGCGCGTCTTCTCGGGCTCAGGGTAGGGCTGGAGGTTGTGCAGGAACTGCTCGCTCGACGCCCGCCAGCTGAACCGCTCGGCGTAGGCGCGCACCGCCCGGCGGTCGAGCTTCAGCGCCTCCAGGCAGGCCGTGCGCAGGTCGGCGTCCACCACGCCCGCCCCCGAGCCCGGGATGATGTCGATAGGTCCCGGGGCGGGGTAGGCGGCGACGGGCACCCCCGTGGCCATCGCTTCGAGGATCACCAGGCCGAAGGTGTCGGTCAGCGAGGGGAACACGAACACGTCCGCCGCCGCGAACACCGCCGACAGCTCCGCGCCGAACTTGGCCCCGAGGAAGCGCGCCTCCGGGTGCTTGGCCCGCAGCTCCTCCAGCGCCGGCCCCTCGCCCACCACCACCTTGGAGCCGGGCAGGTCGAGGTCGAGGAAGGCCGCGATGTTCTTCTCCACCGCCACGCGGCCCACGTTCAGGAACACCGGGCGCGGCGCGCCGGCCAGGGGGTCGGGATCGCTTTCGCGGCGGGGGCGGAACAGCTCGGTGTCCACCCCGCGGGTCCAAGGCGACAGGTTGCGGAAGCCTCGGCGCTCCAGCTCTTCGCGGAACGAAGGCGTGGCGACCATCACGCGCCCGGACGGCCGGTGGAACCAGCGCATGAAGGCGTAGCCGGCCGCCGTCGGCACCGGCAGCCGCGCGCTGACGTACTCCGGAAAGCGCGTGTGGTAGCTGGTGGTGAAGGGCAGCCGCCACTCCAGGCACAGGCGCCGCGCGGCCATGCCCAGCGGCCCCTCCGTGGCGATGTGGATCGCCTCGGGCTCGAACGCCTTGAAGCGCTCCTGCATGGGTTCGTAGGCGTTCAGCGCCAGCCGGATCTCAGGATAGGTCGGCAGCGGCACGGTGCGGAAGCCGTCGGGGCTGACCACCTCCACCTCGTGCCCCATGGCGCGCAGCTCGGCGATGGTGCGCAGCAGCGTGCGGACGACGCCGTTGACCTGCGGCTCCCATGCGTCTGTGGCGATGAGCACGCGCATGGGGCGGGCGGAACGACTCCGGTCGGGCGATGCGCCCCGAGCAGCCTGATGGTTAGCCGCCGCACGCCCGCCGCGCCAGCCCGGCCCCGCTTTCGCGACGCGGCATCTGGCGCGGGGGCTGACGAGCGCCATATGCGCGTGCGACACGGACCCGCCATGGCAGAGCTTTCCCCCGCCTACGCCGCGCCGACCCCGGGCGACGACCGTCCCCGCGCGGGCGACAGCCCGAAGTCGCGCCGCACCCGCGCGCGCATCCTGCGCGAAGCGCTGCGGCTGTTCGCCGAGCAGGGCTACGCCGCCAGCCCCAACCCGGTGATCGCCGCGGCCGCGGGCCTGACGCGCGGCGCGATGCTCTACCACTTCCCCACACGCGACAGCCTGGTGGAGGCGGCGGTGGCGCACATCCAAGAACGCCGCGCCGCCCTGTTCGAAGAGGCCGCCGCCGACGCCCCTCACGGGGCCGACCGCACCGATCACGCCATCGACAGCTACTGGCGCCTGCTGACCGACCCGGCCTTCGTCGCCTTCAGCGAGCTGGAGTGCGCGGCGCGGACCGACCCGCAGCTGGCCGCCGTGATCCGCCCGGCGCAGGAGGCGTTCGACCGCGCGCAGGTGGGCGAGCACATGTTCGACCTCGTGCAGGGCGGCTCCAACCCGCGCCTGCAGGCCACCCGCGACCTCGCCCGCTTCCTGCTGGAGGGTCTGGCGCGGGCGCACCTGGCCTACGACGGCGAGGCGCGCACCCGGCGCATGCTGGCCATCGCCAAGCGCGCCGCCCGCATGCTCAACCGCAAGGGCGGCGAAGGCGAGCTCTGGCCGGAGGGCTGAGCCTCCCGTCAGAGCGCCGGCCCGCGTGCGTCAGGCCACCCGCTCGACCATCATGCGCTTGATGCCGGCGATGGCCTTGGCCGGGTTCAGCCCCTTGGGACAGACCTGCGCGCAGTTCATGATGGTGTGGCAGCGATAGAGCTTGAACGGGTCCTCCAGCGCGTCCAGCCGCTCGCCGGCGGCCTCGTCGCGCGTGTCCACCAGCCAGCGGTAGGCCTGCAGCAGGGCCGCGGGGCCGAGGTAGCGCTCGCCGTTCCACCAGTAGGAGGGGCAGGAGGTCGTGCAGCAGGCGCACAGGATGCACTCGTAGAGGCCGTCCAGGTGCTCGCGGTCTTCCGGCGCCTGGGTCCATTCGCGCTGCGGCTCGGGCGTCTCGGTGTGCAGCCAGGGCTCGATGGAGCTGTACTGGGCGAAGAACAGGGTCAGGTCGGGGATCAGGTCCTTGACCACCGGCTGGTGCGGCAGCGGGCTGACGGTGATCTCGCGGCCCGGCACGTCCTCCCACGCATGCGTGCAGGCCAGCGTGTTGCGGCCGCCGATGTTCATGGCGCACGAGCCGCACACGCCCTCGCGGCACGAGCGCCGGAAGGCGAGCGTCGGATCGATGGTGTTCTTGATGTGGATCAAGGCGTCCAGCATCATCGGCCCGCAGTTCTCGACGTCGACTTCGTAGGTGTCCCACCGCGGGTTCTCGCCCGTCTCCGGGTCGTAGCGGTAGATCTTGAACGCCTTGGTTCGGCCGGAGCCGGTCGGGGCCGCATGGTGGCGGCCCTTGCCGATCTTGCTGTTCTTGGGGAGCGAGAACTGCACCATCAGTAGACACGCGCCTTGGGCTGGATGTAGCTGATGTCGTTCGACATCGTGTAGGTGTGCACCGGGCGGTAGTCGAGCGTGACGCGACCGGTGTCGCCGTCCAGCCAAGCGAGCGTGTGCTTCATCCACTCCTGGTCGTTGCGGTCGGGGAAGTCCTCGCGGGCGTGGGCGCCGCGGCTCTCCTGGCGGTTGACCGCGGAGTTCACCGTCACGACCGCTTGGCCGATCAGGTTGTCGAACTCCAGCGTCTCCATCAGGTCGGTGTTCCAGATCATCCCGTGGTCGCTGACCTTGATCTCCGGCATGCGGCCGTGGACGGCGGCGATGCGCCGCCGGCCCTTCTCAAGGGAGTCGCCCTCGCGGAAGACGGCCACGTCCTCCTGCATGGCGCGCTGCATCTCCAGGCGCAGGTCGGCGGTGGGTGTGGCGCCCGAAGCCTGGCGGAAGCGGTCGAAGCGGGCGAGGTGGCGGTCGGTCCAGCCGTCGCGCACCTCCGGCTTCTTGGCGCCCGCCACCGTGGTCTCGGCGGCGCGCAGGCCGGCGGCGCGGCCGAACACCACGAGGTCGGTGAGCGAGTTGGAGCCCAGGCGGTTGGCCCCGTGCACGGAGACGCAGGCCGCCTCGCCCACCGCCATCAGGCCGGGCACGACGCTGTCCGGGTCGGCGCCGGCCTTGGTCAGCACCTCGCCGTGGTAGTTCGTGGGGATGCCGCCCATGTTGTAGTGCACGGTGGGGAGCACGGGGATCGGCTCCTTGGTGACGTCCACCCCTGCGAAGATGCGCGCCGTCTCGCTGATGCCGGGCAGACGCTCCGCCAGGATCGACGGGTCCAGGTGGTCGAGGTGCAGGAAGATGTGGTCCTTCTTCGGACCCACGCCCCGGCCCTCGCGGATCTCGATGGTCATGGCGCGGCTCACCACGTCGCGCGACGCAAGGTCCTTCGCCGAGGGGGCGTAGCGCTCCATGAAGCGCTCACCCTCGCTGTTCGTCAGGTACCCCCCCTCGCCGCGGGCGCCCTCCGTGATCAGGCAGCCGGCGCCGTAGACGCCGGTGGGGTGGAACTGCACGAACTCCATGTCCTGCAGGGGCAGGCCGGCGCGCAGCACCATGGCGTTGCCGTCGCCCGTGCAGGTGTGGGCGCTGGTGCAGCTGAAGTAGGCGCGGCCGTAGCCGCCGGTCGCCAGGATCACCTGCTGCGCGCTGAAGCGGTGCATCGTCCCGTCGTCGAGCTTCCAGGCGGTGACGCCGCGGCAGGCGCCCCCATCCGTATCCGCGTCCATGATCAGGTCGAGGGCGAAGTATTCGATGAAGAACTCCACCGAGCGGCGCACGCTCTGCCCGTAGAGCGTGTGCAGGATGGCGTGTCCGGTGCGGTCGGCCGCCGCGCAGGTGCGCTGGATCGGGCCCTCGCCGAAGTTCTTGGTCATGCCGCCGAAGGCGCGCTGGTAGATCTTGCCTTCGTCCGTCCGGGAGAAGGGCACGCCCCAGTGCTCCAGCTCGTAGATGGCCGCCGGCGCGTTGCGCACGAGGTACTCGATCGAGTCCTGGTCTCCCAGCCAGTCCGACCCCTTCACGGTGTCGTACATGTGCCAGCGCCAGTCGTCGGGGCTCATGTTGCCCAGGCTGGCGGAGATGCCGCCCTGCGCCGCCACCGTGTGCGAGCGCGTGGGGAACACCTTGGAGATGCAGGCCGTCTTCAGCCCCGCCTGCGCGCACCCCAGCGCCGCGCGGAGGCCCGAGCCCCCCGCGCCCACCACCACCACGTCGTAGTCGTGGTCGATGAACGGGTAGCTCGACGCCATGGGAAGCCGGACCTTGCGTTGTCGTCAGGGAGCCGCCGAGAAGGCGACCTTGAGGATGGACACGACCGCCAGGGCGCCGCCCAGCAGCACCACGGCGGTGTTGAGCAGCAGCGTGGCCAGCCGCAGGTGGTGGCCCCCGATATAGTCCTCCAGCGCCTCTTTCACCACGAGGCGCACGTGGAAGAACAGCACCGCGGCGAACAGCACCGCCAGCGTCGCCTGCACCGGGCTGTGCAGGAAGCCGACCGCCCCGTCGTAGCCCGCCGGCGCGACGGTGAAGACCGCCCACACGGCCCACAACCCGAGCGGGATCAGCGCCATCCAGCTGACGCGCTCGGCGATGAAGCCGCCGACGCCGGAGTGCGCGGCGCCGAGGCCCCGCGCCCGGCGCAACGGCGTCTTGAACGAGCCGGCGGTGGTGGAGGGCTTGCTCATCGGGCCGCTCCCGTCGCCAGCGCCACGCCCCACACGAGCACGGCGGCGACCGCACCGAAGATGAAGCACGCCCAGGCCGTGCGGCTCGCCGTCCCCGGCTGGAAGCCCTCCCCCGAGTCCCAGGTGAAGTGCCGCACGCCGGAGGCCATGTAGTAGAACAGCGCCGCGGTGATCCCGAACAGCACCAGCTTGCCGAGCACGGAGCCGACCACCGCGGCGGCGGTGGCGTAGGCGTCCGGCCCGCTCGCCAGCGCCGTCAGCACGTAGGCGGCGATCAGGGCGCCCGCGAACAGGGCGAAGCCCGCCGCCCGCGTGGCGATGGAGGCGGCCATGGTCACGTGCCAGCGCCACACCTGCAGGTGTGGCGACAGGGGCCGGGCGCGGGCCGCGCCCGCAGGCCCGCGCTGCGCTTGCGGCGTCACGGCGTCGGTCCTGACCTGGCTCAAGCATGCGCTCCGAAGGGTTCGCGGGGCGTTCTAGTCCGCAGAGGAACCGTGTCAACGCAAGGGGTTGCGAGGCGCTCGCAGCCGCCCCGCCCGCCGTCCTTGCGGACATAAGGACATCTTTATATGACGGGGCCCGCCTTTCCTCCCGGAGCCCGGCCCGCGTGATCCGTCCCTCCTACATCTTCACCAGCGAGAGCGTGTCGGAGGGCCACCCCGACAAGGTGGCCGACCGCATCAGCGACACGGTGGTCGACGCCTTCCTCGCGGCGGACCCCGAGGCCCGCGTCGCCTGCGAGACCCTGGTCACCACCAACCGCATCGTGCTGGCGGGCGAGGTGCGCGGGCCTGACGGGATCGTCGAGGCGCTGGAGGAGAAGGTCCGCGCCGCCGTCAAGGACATCGGCTACGCGCAGGAGGGCTTCCACTGGGAGCGCGCCGACTACGCCTGCCACCTCCACGCCCAGTCGGCCGACATCGCCGTGGGCGTCGATGCGGCCGGGAACAAGGACGAGGGCGCCGGCGACCAGGGCATCATGTTCGGCTACGCCACCACCGAGACGGCGGCGCTGATGCCGGCCACGCTGCAGTACAGCCAGGACATCCTGCGCAAGCTGGCGGAGTTCCGGAAGTCCACGCCCGACAGCGGCCTGGAGCCCGACGCCAAGAGCCAGGTCACGCTGCAGTACGAGAACGGCAAGCCTGTCCGCGCGACCTCCATCGTGCTCTCCACCCAGCATCGCGAGGGGCTCTCGCCGGAGGACGTGCGCGCCATCGTCGAGCCGCACATCCGCCAGGTGCTGCCCGACGGCTTCGTCACCGACGAGACGCAGTGGCACGTGAACCCCACGGGCGTGTTCGTGATCGGCGGCCCCGACGGCGACACGGGCCTGACCGGCCGCAAGATCATCGTGGACACCTACGGCGGCGCGGCCCCCCACGGCGGCGGCGCCTTCAGCGGCAAGGACCCCACCAAGGTGGACCGCTCGGCCGCCTACGCCTGCCGCTACCTGGCCAAGAACGTGGTGGCCGCCGGCCTGGCCGACCGCTGCACTATCCAGATCGGCTACGCCATCGGCGTGTCCAAGCCGCTGAGCTTCTACGTCGACCTGGTGAACGGCCACGTCGACCCGGCGAAGCTCGAGGCCAAGCTGCCGGAGATGATGAACGGCTGCACGCCGCGCGCCATCCGCGAGCACCTGGGCCTGAACAAGCCCATCTACGCCCGCACCGCCGCCTACGGCCACTTCGGCCGCGAGCCGGACGCCGACGGCGGGTTCTCGTGGGAGCGGACGGACCTGGCGGACGAGCTGCGCGGGCTGGCCTGACGGCTTGCTGCGCGCGCGGTGGCGGGTGGGGGTGCCACCGTGCTCGGGCGCGTCAAGGCACGCTTCGCTCTACGGCCTTGACCCGCCCTGCGCGCGCCGGCTGACGCTTGGGCGTCGGGACGCGGGGCGTCCCGCTATTGTTCAACGCCCTGCGGGGCGTCGAACACAGGGCTGCATGCTGGGTCGGAGTGCGAGAGAGAGGTCAAGGGCCGCTTGCGACCCGTTGCGGACATGCCCATTCCGGTTAAGCTCGCAAATTAGATGCGGCGGACAGGTCGGCAATGAGGCGCCAGCAAAGGGGTGGTTACTGCCACGGTCGATATGTTCAACGCTGGGCAGTCACTCGACTTCAGTCTCCACCTCGCCGCTGATGGCAGCGTAAAGGCAGTTGTCAACGGGCGTACCTTTACCGATAAGGTAGAGCCCATCCAGGAGGCCACCGTCCAACTTGCATGCTCGGGCGGCTCATTCGCGTTTAGCGGCTTCGGCTTCTTGCCGGTTTAATCCCTCGCAACTGAGACTCATGCATCGGGATTTCTCAGTCCGCAAACCACCCACAGAGGACAAATAGCGCGCCCGCTGATCGCCTGAGCGCCTCCAAGCCTCAGCCCTGTGTTCGACGCCCCGCAGGGCGTCGAACACACTAGGGACGCCCCGCGTCCCGACGCCCAAGCGTCAGCCGCCGCGCGCAGGGCGGGTCAAGGCCGGAGAGCCGAAGGCGTGCCTTGACGCGCCCGAGCACGGTGGCACCGCCCCACGCGCACCGCCGCAGCCCTCTCCCGCGCCAGCGGGGGGAGGACAGGCGGCGGCAGCGGCCAGGGTGGGGTCGGGACTCGACGGGGGAACGGTCGGCCACTCACCCTCACCCACCCTGGCGGCGGCTGTCCCTCTCCCGCACGCGGGAGAGGGGTGTCCCCGGCGCGGGGCGCGCATCCCGCGGGCCAAGCCGTTGATCCCGCACGCCCCGCGGCGGGGATGCGCGGCGATCTCTCCCCGCCCCCTCCGCCCGGGCGCACAGTGTCGGAGACCCCGCGGCCGGGAAGGGTGCTCGGATCCGCACTCGAGCTGTCGCGGGGCGGCGGTCGTGCGGGGTTTGGCGGCGGGGTGTCAAACCGTCGTGTCCGGGAGGCGTCGGATGCCTTCCGCCCGCCGGGCGGCGTGGAGAGCACGCCGGAGCGCGGAGGTCAGAGCCCGCGTTCGGACGAGCCGTACCGGGCGGACAATGCCCTCTTCGGCGACCCCCGACGAGCGATCGCGCGGAGCGTCGGCGGGGACGCCGAAACTCACACACATCCACTCCGGTCCCGGGCGCACGCCCGGCGCTCCGCACCTCCCCGCACGTCCCGAGCGGCCCCGCCGCGTCGGGCGCCTCGCCGCGCCCTCCCCGTCCACCGAGCCCAAAGCCATGCCCTCGCCGCCGCCGTCCGGCTATGACGCGCGCCATGCAGCCCCACGGCCCGCTCCGCTCCTTCGGCCGCCTGAAGTCGCGCCCCATCAAGCCGCGGCAGGCGGAGCTGATGGACACCCTGCTGCCCCGGCTAGCGATCGACCTCGCCGCGCCGCCGCTCGGTCCCGACGTGCTGGGGACGGGCGAGACCTGGCTGGAGATCGGCTTCGGCGGCGGCGAGCACCTGGCCGAGCAGGCGGCGCGCCACCCGCACGTGCGCCTGCTCGGCGCCGAGCCGTTCCTGAACGGCGCCGCCTCCGCCCTGCGCCACATCGAGGCGCGCGGGCTGGAGAACGTGCGCCTGCACGTGGGCGACGCCCGCGACCTCCTCGCCGCCCTGCCCGACGCGAGCCTCGCCCGCGTGTTCATCCTGTTCCCCGACCCGTGGCCCAAGGCGCGCCACCGCAAGCGCCGGCTGGTGAACCCCGCCGTGGCGGCCGAGCTGGCGCGCACGCTCGCGCCGGGTGGGAGGCTGCGCTTCGCCACAGACTGGGCCGACTACGCCGACACCGCGCTTCTGGCCCTGCGGGGCGAGCCGCGCCTCGCCTGGACGGCGCGCCGCGCCGATGACTGGCGCACGCCGCCGGCCGACCACGTGACCACGCGCTACGAGGAGAAGCGGCTGGGCGACTGCGCGCCGGTGTTCCTCGACTTCGTGCGCGCCGGATGACCTCAGCAAGGCTCGGGCTCCTCCGGCCCGGGGTTGGTGAAGGGCGCGAAGCCCGTGCGCCCCCGCGCCTCGCGCCAGTGGTGCAGCGCCCAGCGGACGGAAGGGAAGGCGATCTCGTCCCACGGGATGTCGGCCCAGGCGTACAGGCGCACGTCCAGGCTCTCCGGCCCCGCGGAGAACACCGGCTCCGCCAGCGTGGCGCGGAACATCATCTGCACCTGCTGGACATGGACCACGTCGTAGACGGCCAGGAGCGCGTCGATGCGGATCCCGCACTGGGCCTCCTCCCGCGCCTCGCGTGCGGCGGCGGCCTGCACCGTCTCGCCCGTCTCCATGAAGCCGGCGGGGAGCGTCCAGAAGCCGCGGCGGGGCTCGATGGCGCGGCGGCACATGAGGAACAGCGGCTCGGCGTCCGCCTCCGCAGGCGTCCAGGTGGCCACGGAGCCGACCACGACCCGCGGGTTGCGGTAGTCCACCCAGCCGCAGTGGTCGCAGACGCGGCGCTCCCGGTCCTCGCCCGCCGGCGTGGAGAGGTGGAAGGCGGGGGCGAGCTCGGGCACGCCGACGGGCCTACGCCGTCAGCCGCCGCGCATCCAGGCCAGCACCGCCCAGGCGTGGGCGTCGTGGCGCAGCACGCGCACGGCCTCCAGCGGGTCGAGCCACTGCAGGGCGTGGTCTTGCTCGATCTTGAGCGCCGCATCCTCGCCCGTGACCTCGGCCTCGAACAGGGCGCAGCGGTTGTTCACCTGCTCGCCCTCCACCGTGCGCAGGAACTGCGAGGCGCGGCCGATCAGGCGCAGGGGGCGGGCGACCAGCCCCGTCTCCTCCCCCACCTCGCGCACCATGGCCTGCGCGTCGGTCTCGCCCGCTTCGAGGGCGCCGCCCGGCAGGTCGGTGTACGTCCCGTCCGGGCGTCGGATGAAGGCGGTGGCCACCTTGCCGTCGCGCACCGCCACGGCGAAGGCGGCGGGTCGGTCGCGCGGCGCGCCGCCCTCCGGCGCGCGGCCGAACTGCAGCGGGCCGGGGTTGCGCAGGACGTCGACGGCCATCGTCAGTCGTCGCCGTGCATGACGCTGAAGGGGATCACGAGGCCGTTCTCCACGTCGCGCACCTTGTAGGCGGGCTTGTAGCCGACCTCGGCCTCCGCGCTCTCGCGCCAGGCGCGCACGGTCAGGTCGCGCAGCTCGGCCGCGCCCGCCGCCACCCGCTCGGCCGCGAAGGCCCTGCCGCGCGGGTCGCCCACGGTGGTGAAGGCGCCGGCGCCCCACAGCTGGTAGAAAGGCTCCACCGTGGCGAGCGTCGCGCGGAGGTAGGCGGCCGTGCAGGCCTGGATCGCGGCCGTGCAGGGCGCCGGGGCGCGCGCCATGGCGGTCTGCACGTCGGAGAGCTTCAGGTTGGCGCTGACGAACGGCCCCTCGAACGGGCCGTGCACCGGGTCGTTCGTGTAGCCGTGCGGATTCGGGTAGTCGCGGCCCCAGCCGTTATAATGGATGGAGACGTGCATGGGCTGGCTGGCGTCGCCGACGAAGTGGCCCCACCAGCCGAGGTCGCGGATCGCCAGCTGCTCGCGGAGCGCGCGGTCGGCGGCGTACCAGGCGCGCTGGGCGGCGGGCGCCTTGGGGTTCTTCGCCAACGCCGCGTCCGTGCGCCAGAGCACGAGGTCGCGCACCAGCTGCTCGTAGCCGTCCTCGATGGAGTAGGGCAGCCAGCCCGCCTTGAAGAGGGGGATGTCCGCCTTCACCAACGCCTCCGAGAAGGCGTTGCGGTCGGCCGGCAGGGCGTCGACGCCCGGGCCCGCGGACGTGAAGACGTGGCCGTCGTCTGTGAGGTCGATGAAGTGGCCCGGGTCGGAGTCGGCGTCGTGCGGCTTGCCCCCGCCCTTCGACCGGTCGGGCTCGCGGTCCAACTCGCCGAGCTGCTGCACGGCGGCGGCCGTGCGCAGGAAGACGGGCGTGTCGGACGGCAGCGCGAGCGCGGCGGCCTGGCCGATCAGGCGGTGCCCCGTCGCGCCCCAGCTCCAGGCCTGCGAGGCCGCAAGCGCGGCGCAGGCGGCGACTGCGCCCAGAAGGGCCAGGCGGCGGGTCGGGCGGGGCATGGGCGGCGACTCCGTGACGGCTCGCGCACGTTCAGCACGGGATGGAGACCGCGATGTGTCACGTGGCGGGGGCGGAGGCGAGAGCCGGCGGGTCGGGGTGGTCGAGGCTTGCGATCACCCGCTCGACGCCGCGCCCGACCGCCGGCGCGGCCAACAGCGCGGGCAGCACGGCGTCCAGCACCGCCAGGGTCAGGGCGCCGTTGGGCCGCTCCAGCACATCCAGGTCCGCCAGCCGCGCGGTGCGCCGCGCGAGGGCGCGCTGGGCGCGGTCGTACGCGTCGAGCCCACCCTCGCCGCGGCCCTGCACCGCGTCGGCCAGGGCGCCTGCGAGGCGGTGGGCGCCGGCGATCCCGATGGCCATGCCGTGGCCGCCCACCGCCGGCCACACGTGCGCGCTGTCGCCGACCAGCAGCAGCCGGCCCGCGCGCAGGCGCTCGGCCGTGCGCTCCTGGAAGCGGGCGAAGTTCAGCCAAGCGTGGGCGGGCGGCTCCAGCGTCAGCGCGCCGTCGCCGGTGAGGCGGCGCACGCGCGTGGTCATCTCGTCCAGCGTGGGCGGGGCGGTGCGGCACGGATCCTCGTCGCGCGCGAAGATGTACAGGCGGTGGTCTCCGTCCGGCGTGCGGAAGGCGCCCAGCGTCGCGCCGGGCGCCAAGAAGAAACGGCCGTCGCCGGGAACGTCCGGGAAGCGCCAGCGCGGGCGGGCGTTGGCCTGGATGCACACCACGTCCGGCCTGGGACGGCCGGCGAAGCGCACGCCCATGGCGCGCCGCACGACGCTGCGCGCGCCCTCCGCCCCGACGATCCAGGCGAAGCGCGCCGGCCCGGAGGCCAGCCGCGCCTCCGCGCGGCTCTCCGTGGCCGCCACGCCGTCCAGCGCCTCGCCCCAGCGCACCTGGCCGCCGAGAGCCTCGAACCGGCGCAGCAGCAGCCGCTCCACCACATGCTGCTCGATCACCAGCGGGCGCGGGAAGGGCGGCGGGAGCGAGCCGAAGCGCAGAACGCCGCGCAGGCGCCCGCGGACGTGGACGTGGGCGGCCGCGAGCGGCGCGCCTTCCGCCGCCAGCGCCGGCGCCAGCCCCCAGC